>JADFVK010000209.1 GCA_015222495.1 Pseudomonadota bacterium | reverse complement strand
TAAATAAGAATATATTATTTTTTTATCAACTACTCAAAAGAAAAAGCTGCTAGTGGTTGATATTCCCAATAGGATTAACAATCCAAAGGCAGAACGTCGCATTGCAATATCACTTAATACTGGAGGGTGTTTTTTCCCTAGCCAGGTAAAAAGAAAAACTATAGGCAGGCTGTATAAAAATAATGTTATTACATCTATAGTAATATGCCCTTGGGTACTAATAAAGGATATTCGTGCAATAGAAGAAATTAAAAAAATTGCTAAAATAGTACTGCGTATGGCTTTAATTGAAAGGGGTTGTTTATAAAGTGTATAAATCAATGGTGGCGCACCAGTACTAAACATTCCTGCTAATATGCCCGATGCAATTCCTGTTAACCAAGTAGAAAAACTCGACAATAATTGTGCTTGGGGGTGTGGTTTAAACATCAACAACATCCCGCTAATGATAATAGCGACTCCTAATATAAGCTGTAATGTTTGTACAAAATTCTCACTCAAGTAGTCCAATAGTAATACGCCACCAACCATCGCGGGGATCATACCCAAAATTACAATTTTCAATGTATGCCAATGAATATGATGGTGACTTTTATACAAAGCCATAGTTACATTAACTAAACCTATTAATGAAATCAAAGCTGCAATGAATGCAATAGGAGCTAACTGTAGTGAAGCAACAACTCCCATAACGATTAACCCCATGGCAAAACCTGTTACTGTCTGGATGTAACATCCCAGCGCAACAGCAGTAAGTAAAAATAAAATTGATTCTGCTTCCATTACTATTTAAATTCATCCAGAGCAAGAATTATTGTTAGCGTAAATATTAGCAAATTTTTATTTTTCCTACACATTTATAGTAGCAGCTATTTAAAAATACAATGTTTAGCAAAATCCTTGGCTTCATTTGCAGTCAAGTCAGCCGTATTTTTTTCCTTTAAATCCGAACACCATTGATCACTACCGACTTCAGGTGCACATGCAGAAAGTGTGAGTATGAATGCGCTAGATAATACTACGACAATATATTTTTGAACTATGTTCATTGTTGGCAATCTCCATTAGTTATAATTGATATAAAGCATAAGCGAACAATAATGGGATTATATCAGTGATCTACATTTATCTGGGGATAATGGGAGTTTTTTTGTATATAACCTTATTGAAATATAAGCTATCATTATCCCACTACTAAATCTGAACTAATTGAAATCCTGGCTAAAAAGCATAAACACCTTCCTCTGCCAGACGTGAAATCAGCCGTTGATATGATACTTGAACACAAGATGCAGTCCCTTGCCAGTGGTGAACGAATAGAAATCAGAGGCTTTGGCAGCTTCAATGTTCGTCATATTGCACCACGCATTGCCAGAAATTAAGACTGGTGAAGAAATATCATTGCCAGCCAAACACAAAACTCCTTTTAAGCCTGGGATGATATTGAGGGATAGGGTTAATGGTTCTGTTCATTAACTATAGTTCAAACTCAATCAATTTTATCTTTGTTCGGTTTTGACCTAAAGGAGTATTTTAGAGCTTACTTATATGATTTTGTTTGAGTGAAAAGCGGAAGTTTCATGAGTCAAACAAAATGTGTATTACAATCTAAATCCTTATTTTGAACAGACATTAATCTGGTCGCTCATTGTACCCGTATTGATATTTAAAATAGATGGCTGTCCTTAATTTGGAATTTGGTGTCTAATTGACAGAACCAAATGTCTAAATGATACTTAAAAGTTATTGGATCATGGAATGGAAGGACGAAAAATCAAACAAATTCTGCTAGTAAATACCAAAGGAGGATGTGGCAAAACCACTATAGCAACCAACCTTTCCAGCTATTATGCCTCCAGACACATTCCTACGGCTCTGGTTGATCATGATCCTCAGGCATCCAGTATTCAATGGCTTGAATCCCGTCATCCATCTCTGAATTCCATAACAGGAGTTACTGCATACAAGCATGTTCAGTCAGGAATGACTAAAAGCTGGGCGATGAGAATACCAATTGATGTAGAGCGTATTATTATTGATACGCCTGCAGGTCTACCTAAAGAACAACTCATAAAACAGGCCCGTCAGTCCGATTTTATTATCATTCCTGTTTTGCCATCCCCAATTGATATCCGGGCATTGGGTGGATTTATCAAAGAATTGTATTTTACGTCTAATATTCGTCAGCAGGCCAAACTAGCGGTGGTTGCGAATCGGGTTCGTAAAGACACATTGGTCTTTAATGCTCTTGAATCTTTTTTACAAAAAATAGATATCCCATTTATAACAACACTAAGAGACACTCAAAACTATATCAAAGTTGCAGAAAAAGGGATGGGAATTCATGATATTTCTCTACCTGGCTGTCAAAAGGACCATGAACAATGGTCTCCCCTGATAAACTGGATAGAAGAGAAACAGGAGTATGACAACTCCAAATGAGTTTTTAGTGGTATGACTCTGAAAGAATAAAAGTGGGTCAATTGATGGGTCCTTAATTTGTTCTCTAATTTTACCTCGCCTATCAATTGCTCCGTTGTGATACCTCCACTATAAATGAAAAATACATCAATTATCCGTACTTTTAAGTACTTTTGATAAATATTGAAATGACTATATTGGGTGATCAAGAGCCAAGTTATCATAATAAACAGAACTCATTTCAATTAAATTATCCATTCGGCTCAATTTGTCAGGTTTAGGTCATTTTCGAATTGATTAATAACTTATTGAGATAAGAATTTTCAATCATATCCATATTTTTTCTGACTCATGAAATTGCCGCTATGTAGAATCAATAAGTCCATAAGAAAATGCTAATTATTCAGCTAAGTACAAGATCCGGTAATTTCAAATTGAAGTTTATGCCAAATTGAAATTACTGAAATGGGATGAAACCGACTATTTCTATAAATAATCTGAAATTTTCATTGTGTCATATCAATTAATTGAACGTTACCACCACATTTTAATTAACAATTTTCAACTTTGGCTTAACAGGATCATCCAATAAATTAACAGTTTGTTTAAAACGTTCATTTTTAACAAATGCAGCATATGATTTCTCAGTTGTTTTAACAGAAGCGTGTCCTAATAGATGCTGAATGTCAGTGATTGCTGCTCCACGTGCCAGAAGGCGTGTAACAAACGTTTTACGAGCGTTATGCGAAGATACATTGTCAACGCCTGCTCTTCTAAATGCCGCTTCTAAGGAGCGATTATTACGGATTGTCTTGTGTCCTCCAAAACGACCTGGAAATACATAATCACCTTCACTATTATTTTTACGATTTAGTAAGGTATTATACAAACGATTAGTCATCGGAATAAAATCTTCATTTGATACTTTTGAACGAAATAGATAAATCACATTATTATTAAAATCAATATCTGACCATTTCATTGTACTCGCTTCACCAATACGAAATCCAGCATCCATCATTACAATAAAAATATCTCTTGCTGCCTGACGACATTGTTTGTGATGGATATCTTTTATCTTGGATGGATCAAGTTCATTCAGGATTAATATTTCTTCTTCATCGGTTAAATAACGAATTGGTTTATCTTTGATATTCCATTCGCACTATTCATATTCGGGAGTGAAATAACCTAAGCGATGTGCATTTCTACAAATCTTATTAAACTGACGTGACCACAAACGAATAGTTGAATCTTTAATACCACGTTGACGTTCAAAATCAACCCAACGATATAAATC
>JADFVK010000208.1 GCA_015222495.1 Pseudomonadota bacterium | reverse complement strand
TTAGACATAATAATGTATGACTCAGATTTGGTTATTTAAAAAGGTGTGAAATTGTAACAAAGAAAAGATTTAGTGTGAATAGTGTGAATAGTGTTAATAGGAGGGGCATAAAAAAAGCCCGTCATAGACGGGCTTTTAGGCTTTTAACTTAAATAGAATTAACAATAATCACCGATAACTTATTTTTTCAGAAATTTCGCAGTTTCTTCTGTTATTTTGGTCACGAATGACAACTATTGAATCATTATTATTATTTTAAATTCATCATTCTATTAATTGAATTTAAGTCTAGCTCCCCTTCCCCCTTGGAGCAGGCTCTATAAGAACATATTTAAATAACGACTACTAGTCGGGGAAACCCTAATCAACCTTGAAAAATAGCTTTTATCTCATTAATTTGTTTATTGGATTCCTCTAATACATTAATACTTAATTCCGGTGTTAATTTACCTAATGCCATTTTATGAAAAGCAGGTACTTGATCAATAATCGGTACAGTTTTTTGTTTAGCAGCCCCGATATAATCATGTAAATGAGCAATATTGATAATATCAGTTAAATCAGGTTTTTCTGATTCATCACGCATCCATTCCTCTGTTTCCTTTGATACCTGAACCATATCATCAGAAAAGCCCCAGGATTGTAGAATAGAACTTGAGACCTGATTACTCATTTTAGAAAGTAATTTCTCTATTTTTTCATCACTGACAATAACATCCGGATACTCCAGAGCTTTATTTAATATAGCGACATTGCCAATATCGTGAACTAAACCTGCTAGTAGTGCCTGATCCTGACTAAATCCCGGAGTAATTTTTGCTAAAACACTGCTAATAGCCGCAATTTCAATACTATGTTCCCAAAAGGCATTCATATGCTTTGTTAATATTGCATTAGGAGACTTAAATAACTCCTTCATGGTAAAAGCTGTAACCAATTGAGAAGTCACTTTCGTTCCAAGACCAACAACTGCAGTTTTGCAGTCCTCAGCCTTGGATTTTCTCTGATACATGGCACTATTAGCTGCTTTCATAATTTTCGCAGCAATAACCGGGTCACTCATAATAACTTTAGCAATATCATTAGCAGAAGAATTCTCATCAGCAATCGTTTCACGTATTTTCAGAGCAATGTCAGGTAAAGTAGGTAAAGTAAAATTCCCCTGTTGTAGTTCAAAAATTAATTCATAAAGAATTTGATCAACCTCATCCAGATCATCTTCAATTATTTCAAATGATTCTTCATCGGCATTAATTTCACTCATTACATGTTCACGAACTTCATCAGAAAAAACCATGACTTTACATGTACTCATGGCAGTGACTCTATAACGGCTTGGACGAAGTTGTGCAATGGCTGAGGTTGCATGATCAGTGCGTGCTTCAATTATTATGGAGGCATTATCAAAACTGAGTAATTTTAAAGAGCCTTCCAATAAAAAAAATTTATCTTTGGAGTCAGAGTTTAAATCAAGTAAAATTTCATTTCTTTGGATGTTTTTAATAGTGGAATGACTACTAATATACTCCAATTGTTTATCAGTAAACATTTGAAAAGCTGTAAAAAATCTAAGGCCTTGCGGATCAATAACTTCAGTATTCATTGTATATATCTTAGTATTATGTATAAGTTAATTAATTAAAAAATAATAACATAATTTATAATAAAATATCAGAATAATTAATTTTTAATAATACAATCTTAGAATATTTAAAATAATGATGATATAATCAAAAATTACTCAGTTTTATTACATTCAATTAATTGGATTATTTAATGAACTTTAAACAAATATTATTGATCACTTTGATTTTTCTCACTCCTATAAAAGCTTATAGTATTGGATTTGGTCAAATTCATGTATATTCAAAATTAAACGAACCTTTAAATTTGGAGTTTGAGCTTGTTGATTCTAAATCTATTAATCCTGATGATATTATTATAAGAAATGCAACCACGGAAACTTATAAGCGAGCTAACTTAATGAGACCTGGCGGGTTTAACCGGGTAAAGTTTACTCCTGTTAAAAAACCAAATGGTTCAATAAACATAAAAGTAAGCAGTAAGAAGCCTATTAAAGAACTTTATATTACTTTCATTGCTGATCTGAAATGGAAAGATATTCAATTAAACAGAGAATATACTTTTTTTCTTGATCCTCCCAGTCTTGTTGTAGCGCAAAAAAAAACAGTTAAAAAAGTAGCTGCACAGCAGCCACCCAAATTAACTAAAACTGAAAAAAAAGTAGTCCGCCCTACTCCAAAACGACAAGTCATTAAAGGAAGTTCTTATTCCGTTCAAAGTGGTGATACTCTTTCACAAATAGCCCGACGTGCTCGACCCGACAGTTCAGTCACCGCACATCAAACAATGAATACTATATTCTATCTTAATCCTAAAGCTTTTATAAATAATAATATTAATCTTCTCAAACAAGGTTCTAAGCTGGCTCTTCCAACAAAAGATGAAGTATTACAATTTAACATGCAGACTTCTAAAGTAACACCTAGCGTTAAAACACCTTCACCTGCTACTCAAAAAAATAATACCAAACAAGAAGAACAAGTCAATATTGCTGCCCCTACAATTAAACCTGCTGAGAACAAAGCATCATCAAACGCACCTAGAACTGCTCGTTTAAAAATTGTTCCTCCTAGTGAAGAGTTACTCAATAAACCAGTTGATGATGATGTTCTTGAGTTAATGACCAAAACCCTTAAAACTTCACATGAAACTATTACCTTATTAAAAAAGGAAAATGAACTTTTAGGTGAGCGCATAGAACAATTAACAAAAAAACTAACTAGCTTTGATGATAGAAATAAAACACTTAGTGATAAAATTGATCGCATTAACAATTTATTAGAACAACAACAGAGCAATCCAAAGCCGACAACAGCTATTACATCAACACAAAAACCTATTGTAAAAGAAAGTAAGCAGTTCCCGGTTCAATTAGAAGTCGAAATACCTGTAATAGCCAAAACACCAAAGCAGCAAACTTTTTTACAACAGGCAATGGTATATAAGGATTTATTGATTATTATTCTCTTAGGCATCATTATTTTATTTGTACTTGTTTATGTCATACAAAAACGTAATGCTAAGAGCACTATTGATTCTACTAATAAGCAAGATGACACCTCCCAGGCTCAAGAAGAACCCGCATTCTCTGAATATTTTGATAAAAGTGCCATACAGGTTGAGGAAGAAGTCAAACCTGAAGATACTCAAGACAATATAAGTGGCGATTATCAGAATGCATCAGAAATAGAACTGGAACTGGATCTACCTCTTGAAGAAGGTGAAAATACAGATAACAAAAGTACGACAGAATCAACCATCCGTGAAGCAAATACTTTTATTGCCTATGGAAAATATGATAGTGCCATAAGATTATTACAAGATGCACTGGAAAAATCTCCAGAAGACAAAGTATTACAGGAAAAATTACTTGAACTTACTAAGGATAATAATTGATAAAGTTTATCTATAAATCTTAGGTAGAAAAAACTACCTCTCTAAGGCTTAAGATTTTTCTTTGACACTAATAGTATTTGAAGCATCAAAAAATATATTAATAAGTTCATATAAATACCATGCATCTTTATCACCACATAATTCACGAATTGAATGCATGGCAAATGTTGGTACACCAATATCTAATGTCTTAATACCAATTTCTGTCGCCGTAATAGGGCCAATAGTACTACCACAACCTAAATCAGTACGCACCACAAAGTTCTGCAGTGGAATTTTTCCTTTATCAGCCATTAGTTTAATAATAGCAGCTGTTTCAGAGTTTGATGCATAACGTTGATTAGCATTCACTTTAATAACCGGCCCCTGATTAATTATAGGACCATGTTTTGTATCATGCCTATCCGCAAAGTTAGGATGAATAGCATGGGCATTATCTGCAGAAATTAACATTGATCGATCGATGATACAACTTAATGATTCAGCTGAATCACTTAAGCGCTCCAGAACAGATTTAAGGAAAGAACCTTGTGCTCCGGTAGTAGATGCACTACCTACTTCTTCATGGTCACTGCAAACAAGTAAGCGAGTTATTTGACTATCTGCATAACACAGTGCCTGTGTACCGATATAACAACTTAATAAGTTATCTAAACGGCTACTGGCAATAAAATCTTCATTTATACCAATATAACTTGCCTCTTGTGTATCATAAAAACCTAATTCATGTTCTAAAATGCGTTTGATTTCAATATTCTTATATTGATTTTTTAATTGTTTTTTTAATATAGTGTTTAAATCACCACCTGAATCCTGCTCATCAAATTGCATCAAAACAGGTGGTAAGTCAGTTTGTGAATTGATACTTCTTTTTTTATTAGCTTCCCGATCAAGATGAATGGCCAAACTCGGTATTGAAGCGATAGGTTTTTTAAAATCTACAAGAACACTATACATATTATTCTTATTGTCACAATAAACCACCCGGCCAGCTAATGAGAGATCTCGGTCAAACCAGGGGTTCAACAAAGCACCACCATAAACTTCCACACCTAGTTGTAAATATGAATGTGAAATTATTTCTGCATTTGGTTTTACTTTTAAACAAGGACTATCTGTATGGGCACCAAATAATCTAATTCCTGTATCATTTACATCTTCTTTCCCATAAATAAAAGCAATCAGAGCTGAATTGTTACGAGTCACATAATATTTATGGCCAGGTACTAATGACCAGCTTTCAGATTCAGATAAGCACTGAAAATTACTTTTCTCAAGTAATTTAATTTGATTTTTAACTGCATGAAATGGAGTGGGTGAAGCATCGAGAAATGACAAAAGCCCCTTATTAAATTTTCTTATATTTTCTGATATCATATTATTAGATTTCTCATAACATATATTCAACAAAAGTAAGAGTAGTAAAGCACTGACTTTTAAACATATTACTTTCCTATTTCGATAAAGCCTGAGCACATTCTTTAATAAGTTCATGCCCTTTATAAATAAAACCTGTATAGATTTGTACCAACTCAGCTCCCGCAGAAATTTTTTCCTGAGCATCCTGTGCGGAAAAAATCCCACCTGCAGCTATAATGGGGATTTTTCCTTGCAAACATTCATGCAAAATTTTAACAACATGAGTCGCTTGCTTACAAACAGGCACACCACTTAAACCACCCTGCTCTTTTTCATGTACCATGCCTCTAACAGCGTCACGGGAGATTGTCGTATTAGTGGCAATAACTGCATCAATTTTTTTCTCTACTAAAAGTTCTGCAGTTAATTTTATATCACTATCTTCCATATCCGGGGCAATTTTTACAGCCAGAGGAACATATTTGTTGCACTGCTGTGTTAAAGCTTTCTGCTCTGATTTTAGAACATCTAATAGTTGTTTTAATTCATCACCAAACTGAAGTGTTCTGAGCCCGGGAGTATTAGGAGAAGAAATATTAATAGTTATATAATCAGCCAGAGTATAAACTTTCTGCAGGCACAATTTATAATCATCTGCTGCATTTTCAACCGGGGTATCAAAGTTCTTACCTATATTAATTCCTATAATTATTTCATTATTATTTTTTCGTACAGATTTAACTTGTTCGATCAGATGATCAACACCCTTATTATTAAACCCCATACGATTAATAATGGCCTGAGCTTGTGGAATACGAAATAATCTGGGCTTTGGATTCCCCTCTTGCCCTCTTGGCGTAATAGTCCCTATTTCTATAAAACCAAAGCCTACAGAAGACAAACTCTCAATATAATCGCCATTTTTATCTAGACCTGCAGCCAGACCGACAGAATTAGGAAATATAATACCCATGACTTTTTTCGGAGCAATAATAGTTTTTCCAAAAAACAGCCGTGAAAGCTTAAATTGATGTAGCATTCGAATGCCGTTCAGACCAATACCATGGGCTTTTTCAGCATCCATACTAAAAAAGAAACGACGTACTATAGGATAAAGAACAGACATGTAATTTATTCCGGGGTTAAGAAGTGAAGTGTATACAGAACATTAGGCTAAGAACCTAGCCTTGTGATAAAAACAAATAAATACCGCTTAATGCACCCGTAATTGCAATACTTATATTTAAAATTAATATTTTTTTTGTTGTAGACGTACGCTCTTGCTTCATATAGCTCAAAGAACCAAACACAGCAATAACCATTACAATTTCACAAAAGAACACAGCAATCACTGTAGAAATTTTTGCATCACCACCCCATTGCTGGGTATAAGATACATACGCTAAACTCATACCAATTAAAGCGGCTAACGAAGGAAAAAGAGAAACGTAATACCAGATTTTATTCATTAAAAATATACCTTTACTTTTAAAACATCTAGATTAAAAGAAAAAAGTATATACTAATAGACCTTTAATTAATAGTTCTATATCCTGCCTCAACAGCCCTTAAAAAACTTGATCTCTGATTTCTGCTTTTCTACGTTGCTCAACACGTTGCTGAGTGGCTAAAAATCCTGATAATTGATGTTTATGCAATGGGGATAAGCCAGCTAAACGACCTCCAATTAAAGTTCTTCTGGCTGGATAAGGTTCAAACTGGATAAAGCGTACATTCACATTACATTCAAAATTAATAAAATTTGTTTTTACCTGACATTGACTTAAGTTCTCACCAATTTCAATAGGTTCCGGCCAATAGCCATCAATGGTAAATAATAAGCCATTATTAGATAAATTATCTAATTGACCTGAATATACAGAATTGCTTAACTTGACCTCAGAAGATGAGTCAATATTAATTCTAAAGCCTTTTCTACGCTGTCCTTTTTGTATCCTTTTTGGAATCACCACTTCATATAAAATTTCACCATCATCAAGAATAATATTTGTCACTTTAGATTGAAATGAAAATACTTCATGGTCTTCATTAACCTGTGTCATGATGGTCACTGGATCATTACGCTCCAGAATTAAAATTCCATCAGGATTTTTTTCAGCAATAATAAGGCTATTACGCTTTGTATCCAAAGTAATCGCATGAGAGATAATACTTTGTCCGGAACTGGAGTGAATAGTTAAATAACTATCCTGCTTAAGCTGATAAACAAACTCCTCATGTAATAGCTTTTCCATGACTTGTTCAGCACTATCTTTGTTGTACATTTTCAAATTTAAAAAATCAAACATCATGAACTCCCTGCTTCATTTGATTTTGACGGCAAGTTTTTTCCGCTTTAATATTTATTTTCCTGGCAATAGTCATTAAACAGAGCCCCAATCCTTTCCAGATTTTGTTTTAGTCACCTGAGTTGATGAATATTCAGCGGCATCTTGATCAAATAATTGGGCAAAAAAGGGATTCGTTTCTTCTCTATTTTGGTGGGCTTGTTTAGCTAATATTATCTTTTCTGTTGATGCAATATAACTTTCATTTGGCCCATCAATAGCTTGAGCAAAAAAAGGATTATCTTCCTCTCGTGTCATCATAGGTTTTATAGGATAAGAGACTTCAACAGCAATATCTATTATATGTTCACTCATATCTTTGTTCGTTTCATGACGTAATGCCGAATTACCAACAGCACCAGCCACTCCCAATACACCACCAAATACGGCACCAAAACCTAAATCACCGATGGCTTTAGAGCCTTCAGAACAATCATCTCCAGTCATTTCACGATAATATTTTGAAATAACAGGCAAATGTTGTAATGGATTTACTATATCAATGACATCACCAAAGCTAAAACCATCACTTCCCCAAATAGATTGCTCTTGTCCTGTCTGAGCAGCTTGCTCTATTCCAGATTTATTAGTTTTGATATGAATACTATTATGTTGATATTGTATGCTGTGTAATTCCATCATAAATCCAATATAAATGGG
>JADFVK010000207.1 GCA_015222495.1 Pseudomonadota bacterium | reverse complement strand
TATGTTTCAGGGGATTGTAAAAACATGGAAGTTTTTACATAGCGTGCCATGGATGGCCTTGAGCGTCCCCTGAAACATAAGCCTTTACTCCGAAGCACGTAATTAAAACTCATATTCCCGAACGCCCCATTGGTTGTTTTTCTGGCCTCTCGCCTAAATATTAAGTAATATCAGCTTTTACGCTTCATTAATCCAACAAAAGAGACATTATGAATAGCAATTCCAGTGATAAGAATCCTACTATTTACTTAAAAGATTATCAGCCCCCTGCTTTTTTTATTAAAACAACAGAGTTATTTTTCGAGCTGGAAACTCAGCTTGAAAACAATAATGAAGCTAATGAACAGGAAGTTGTGACGATTGTTCGCAGTCGTCTGGAATTTATTAGAAATAATACTATTGATGAAAGTAAGTCCTCACTTCGTCTGCATGGACAGTCACTACAACTAAAATCTATTATGCTTGATGGTCAACGTCTATCAGATCAAGATTATCAGCGTGATGAAGAAAAACTGACTATTCACTCAGTGCCGGATTCTTTTGTTTTAGAAATTGAAACCTGGATTAAGCCAGAAGAAAATAAGGCTCTGGAAGGGCTTTATCAATCCAGTGGTAATTTTTGTACTCAATGTGAAGCTCAGGGATTTAGACATATTACTTATTATCTGGATCAGCCGGATGTAATGTCTACGTTCACCACTAGCATCACTGCAGATAAAACAAAATATCCGGTGTTATTGTCTAATGGTAATTTAGTTGAGCAGGCTGAACTGGATAATAATAAACATTTTGCCAAATGGCATGATCCTTTTAAAAAGCCCGCTTATTTATTTGCCTTAGTGGCAGGTAATTTAGTTAAGATTGAAGATACATATACTACGGTATCAGGTAAAGCGGTTGTATTGCAGATTTTTGTTGAAAAACAAAATGCACAAAAATGTGAACATGCCATGAATTCCCTGAAAAAATCCATGCAATGGGATGAGCAAACCTTTGGTTTAGAATATGATTTAGATATCTATATGATTGTGGCAGTTGAAGACTTTAATATGGGAGCTATGGAAAACAAAGGTCTAAATGTTTTCAATGCAAAATATGTCCTGGCTGAGCCTGATACAGCAACAGATAATGATTATGAAGGAATCGAGGCTGTTATTGGTCATGAATATTTTCATAATTGGACAGGTAATAGAGTAACTTGCCGTGACTGGTTTCAGTTGAGTTTGAAAGAAGGCTTAACCGTTTTTCGTGATCAGGAGTTTACCTCTGATATGCAGTCAAGAGCAGTTAAACGCATAGATGATGTAAGAATTCTGCGGGCACACCAATTTGCTGAAGATGCCAGTCCTATGGCACATCCCATTCGTCCAGCACAATATATGCAAATTAATAACTTTTATACGGTAACAGTTTATAACAAAGGTGCTGAAGTTATTCGCATGATTCATACCGTTTTAGGGAAAGAAAATTTCCGTAAGGGTATGGATCTTTATTTTCAGCGTCATGATGGCCAGGCAGTTACCACAGAAGATTTTGTGGCAGCCATGAGTGATGCCAGCCAAATTGACTTAAGTGGGTTTTCCAGTTGGTATAATCAGGCAGGTACCCCAAAAGTAATTGTAGATGGTCATTATCAGGCTGATGAACAAAAATTTGTTCTTGAACTAAAGCAGCAATGTGAATTAACAGCCTATGAAACCTTAAATACTCCGGATAAAAAGGTCAAAGATCCTTTTTATATTCCTATTAAAGTTGGATTACTTGATCGGCAGGGCAATACAATAATAGAAAAAACTTTGTCATTGACCAGGGAAAGCCAGAGTTTTGTGTTTGAAAATATAAAAGAAGAGCCTATCTTATCAATTTTAAGAGATTTTTCAGCACCAGTAAATCTCGAATACTCCAGTAGTAAATCAGCTGAAGCGATTACCAATGATCGTGCCTTCCTGATGGCTCATGATACTGATCCCTTTAATCGCTGGGAAGCAGGTCAGCAATTGGCCAGTCAATTAATTCTGGATGCTGTTAATTCAAATGCTGATTTTAATCCTGAAAATCTAAAGAAGTTTCTCTATGCCTATGAACAAATTCTAAATGATAAATCTTTGGATAATGCCTTAAAAACTCAGGCATTAACTTTACCTGGAGAATCCTATCTATTAGAGCAATTAGATGTGGCTGATGTGGATGCTGTTTTTGCAAGTCGTAAGCAACTGAAATTGATCATATATAAGCAATTAAAAGCTTTATTTGAAGAGAAATATCAGGAATTACAAACTAATAAGAAATACCAATTTAATGCACAGGATTCAGGTAATCGTAGTTTACGCAACATTTGCTTGGCTTATCTTATGGCAGAAGGTGATGAAGCTGCATCTCTACTTGGTTATAAACATTTTTCCACTGCGGATAATATGACTGATTCAATTTCTGCCCTTGGATTGCTGGCTCATATTGATTCTGAATATAGTGAAAAAGCCTTAGCTGAGTTTGAACAGCGTTGGTCTAATGATCCCTTAGTCATGGATAAATGGTTTATTGTACAAGCTACTGCACAGCATGATAATGCTCTGGAAAAGGTTAAGCAATTAATGAATCACCCTTGCTTTGACTTAAAGAATCCTAATAAAGTGCGTTCTCTGATTGGTGCCTTTGCTTCTATGAATTTAAAAGCTTATCATAATAGCAATGGCCTGGCCTATCAGTTTGTTATGGATCAGATTCTTGCACTTGATAAGTTTAATCCACAAATAGCTGCAAGGCTGGTTAAAGGCTTTAGCCGTTGGAAGCGTTATAATGAAACACGCCAGCAATTAATGCAGACTCAATTACAAAGAGCTGTAAATGAAACTTTATCAAAAGATGTATTTGAAATTGTCAGTAAGAGCTTAAATTAGAAGTGCCCACAGCCAAAAATTTGGCATGAATTATTTTAAGTAATATAAAAACGACTTTAAATAATTTAGTGAATACTTTTTGTTATTCAAGAGAGGATAAAAAATTGAAAAATTTATTTGTTTTAAGTGTTATTCTGTTCAGTACTATATTTTCAATGAATATTAGTGCTGAAGGTTCAAGTTGGGATGTGGTAAAACAAAAGTCTGGTGAAACCTGGGATGCGACTAAGAAGGCTTCTGGAGAAACCTGGGATGATACAAAAAAAGTATCTGGTGAAGCCTGGGATGAGACCAAGAAAGTATCTGGAGAAACTTGGGATGCGACTAAAAAAGTATCCGGTGAGACATGGGATACAACAAAGAAAGTCTCTGGAGAAACCTGGGATAAAACAAAAAAAGTATCTTCCGAAGCCTGGGACTCAGCAACACAGGATACAGAACATCAGCCAGCTCCAGTTCAAGAAGTTCCACAGGATGCTAGCAGTAAACCATTATAGTA
>JADFVK010000206.1 GCA_015222495.1 Pseudomonadota bacterium | reverse complement strand
TTAATGGAACTGGCAGTGAATTGGGGCAGAGGAAGTCGTAAAGATATGTCTATCGGTATCTGTGGTGAGCATGGTGGTCATCCTGATTCCATTCATTTTTGTCATAAAATTGGTCTGGACTATGTTTCCTGTTCAGGCCCTAGAGTGCCCATTGCTAGATTGGCAGCTGCTCATGCAGCTTTAGAGGAATAAAAAAATACTTGCTATTGCTCTATTTTTTACACTAGTGAAAGTTATGATACTCCCGTTTATCACGGATTTTAAAGTACCTAATATTGAGAACAATCCTGAATGACAAAACATTCAATAGAACAATTTGATGTAGTAATTGTTGGTGGTGGTATGGCCGGGGCTACTATGGCTCTGGCTTTGGCTCCATTGGACTTAAAGATTGCTGTGATTGAAGTGCATCCTTATCAGCAGGAGAAAACACAGCCTAGTTTTGATGATCGTTGTCTGGCTCTGGCGTGGAGTTCTAAAGAAATTTATCGTGTTATGGGAATTTGGCGGCAGTTAGAGAAACGTAGTGATGGTTATGCTGCGATTAAGCATATTCATATTTCTGATCGGGGACATATGGGGGTTACCCGCCTGGATCATAAAAAAGAAGGTGTCTCTGCTTTAGGCTATGTGGTGGAAAGTCGTGTGGTGGGAGAGGTTTTAATTGAACAGTTAAAACAACAGGAAAATATTCAGCTTTTTTGTCCTGCGACTATTCAACAATTAATAACGACTGTGAATGAAGTTACTATTCATTTAACGACAACTATAGATAAAAATAAAAAATCACATAAACAAGAAACAAAGCTATCAGCACAATTATTAATTGTTGCTGATGGGGTAAATTCCAAAACTCGTGAATCTTTGGGAATACAGACTCACCAACAGGCTTATGCTCAAACTGCCATTATTGCCAATATAGAAACTGAAATTCATCATCAGAATGTCGCTTATGAACGTTTTACAGATTCAGGGCCTTTGGCAATATTGCCATTAAGCAGAAATCGCTGTTCTCTGGTCTGGACAGCCAGAGATGATCAACTGGAACGTTTGATGTCTTTGAGTGATGAAGAATTTATTAAAGAATTACAGCAGCGTTTTGGCTTTCGTCTGGGGCGAATTAATAAAGTAGGTCGAAGGGCTAGTTATCCTCTGGTGTTAATGACTATTGAAAATAATACTTTAGCATATCAAAATAGAGTGGCGCTGATTGGTAATGCTGCACATGGTGTACATCCTGTGGCTGGGCAGGGGTTTAATCTGGGGATGCGTGATATTTCAGCTTTGGCAGAGCTGATTGCAAAAGAAGTTCAGCTGCATAGGACTTATGATACGGGTAATAAAGACTTATTAAATAATTATTGGCAATGGCGTCAGGCTGATATTAAACAAGTGACAAAAATAACCAATGGCCTGATTAAATTATTTTCTAATCAATCAACGGCTTTAGCAGTGTTAAGAAATAGTGGTTTATTAATGACAGATATTATATCCCCCTTAAAGCATTCGATTGCAAAAGAGGCAATGGGTAGTGGTATTTTACAGGGCAGATTAAGTAAAATGGCAGTGGGTCAGTCGCTTCATCAAGAAGAAAGACATCAATAAAGAGCAATCAATGAAAGATAAGCAGCATTATGACATTATAATTGTTGGCGCCGGCATGGTGGGTTCTACTCTTGCCTGTGCCTTGGGAAATAGCCATCTAAAAGTGGCGGTAATAGAAGCTTATCAGAGTGATTTTAACTGGCCGGAAAATTCTCATGATATTCGTGTCAGTGCCCTGACTCATGCCAGTCAGCATATTTTTGAAAACATTGGTGCCTGGAAAAGCATGCAGGCAGATGGTGTGGCTGTGTATAATAAAATGCATGTATGGGATGCGACCGGGCAAGGGCAAATTCACTTTGATAGTGTTGATGTGGCACAGGCTGATCTAGGGCATATTGTTGAAAATCGTATTATTCAAAAAGCAGTGCAAAATCGACTGTCTGATTTTGATAATATTGATTTATTAATGCCGCTTAAACTGCAGGCTTTAGACTCTAAAATAGATGGTTTAATAGAATTGACCAGCAGTGAAGGTGAAAAATTAACGACTGATTTAGTAATCGGAGCAGATGGTGCTAATTCCTGGGTGAGAAAACAGGCTGAAATTGGATTGGATAGCTGGGCCTATCATCAAACGGCAGTGGTATGTAATGTGACCACATCAGAGTCTCATCAGAATGCCTGCTGGCAGCAGTTTATACCGGAAGGACCGCTGGCA
The DNA here is from genome assembly GCA_015222495.1 of Pseudomonadota bacterium. Classification (GTDB taxonomy): domain Bacteria; phylum Pseudomonadota; class Gammaproteobacteria; order GRL18; family GRL18; genus GRL18. Next base: position 1,715 of record JADFVK010000206.1, on the reverse strand, counting down.
TTTTTGCCTTTGGCTGATGGACAAAGCTCGATAGTCTGGTCAACCACCGAAGATAAGGCTCAGGCATTATTAAATATGGATGAGCAGTTATTCAGTCAGGAATTGCAGGTGGCATTTGGCAGCTCATTAGGGCGTATTCAACTAAATTCAGAGCGTGGTGCCTTTCCTCTACGCTTACGCCATGCAAAAAATTATGTGAAAGAACATCTGGCTTTAGTGGGTGATGCGGCACATACGGTACATCCATTAGCAGGGCAGGGTGTTAATCTGGGATTATTGGATGCTGTGGTTCTGGCAGAAGAAATTCTGCGTGCACATGAGAAAAAACGTAATATTGGCTCTTTAGCGACTCTGCGTCGATATGAACGTCGTCGCAAAGGGGATAATATTGCTATGCTCGCAGCGATGGATGGTTTTAAGAAACTGTTTAGCAATGATATCAGTCCTGTTAAGTTATTACGTAATAGCGGACTGAACTTTGTGGATAATTTACCTCTGCTGAAAAATATGATGATTAAACGGGCTATGGGGGTAAGTGGCGAATTACCCCACTTGGCACGAGCTCAGTTTTCTTAATAGCGTATTGATAATCATTGTCAATAAAATAAAAAAGCGTTATTATTAGCCCCCGTTAATTAATAATAGAATTACAATGCAAACTCCTGCCAAACGTTTTATCCCCGTCTTTGATCATTCCAGTCAGGCTAATGGTTCACGGATGCCGACTTATATCCGTCAGGCATTAACTGAAAAAACCAATTATTCTTCTACAGCCAGTAGTGTACACAATAATAAACTAGTCACTGTTTGTGAGGAAGCACATTGCCCGAACCGTAATGAGTGTTGGAATCGTGGTACGGCAACCTTTATGCTGCTGGGTGATACCTGCACCCGTGCCTGTGGTTTTTGTGCTGTAAAAACGGGGCGCCCAGACTCTGTAGATAGTACAGAGCCGCAAAGAATAGCTCAGGCTGTTGCTGAAATGGATCTGGATTTTGTTGTACTGACTTCTGTGAATCGTGATGAATTAGAGGATGGTGGTGCGCATATTTTTGCTGAAACGATGCAGGCATTAAGAACAGATAATGCAGCTATTGGTGTTGAATTTCTTACTCCGGATTTCAGAGAGTGTCAGGAACAGGCAATTGATATTGTACAAAAAGCTATGTCTGATCTACCTTTTAGCAGAGATGATAATATTAAACTGATCTGGGGACATAATATTGAAACGGTACCCTCTTTATACAAGGTGGTGCGTAAGGGGAGTCAATATGAACGCTCATTGAAGATGCTGTCTTTGATTAGTGATATGCAGCAGGTTGAAACTAAATCATCAATTATTTTAGGCTTGGGTGAGACAAAACAGGAAGTGGTTGAAGTGATGCAGGACTTGCGTGAAAATCACGTGGATAGAATTGCTCTGGGGCAGTATCTGCGTCCTACAAAATACCATTTGCCGGTTAAAGAATACCTTTCTCTGGAGTTATTTTCTGAATATGAAAATATTGCCAAGGACTTAGGCTTTACATGGGTGAAGTCCGGTCCTATGGTGAGATCATCTTACCACGCTGAAGATTAAAAAATTATTAGGAAAACGATGTCATGTTAAAAGAAACACCTTTATTTAAAAACCATCAGAATATGGGAGCCAAATTAGTTGATTTTGGTGGATGGGATATGCCGATACATTATGGTTCACAACTTGATGAGCATCA
>JADFVK010000205.1 GCA_015222495.1 Pseudomonadota bacterium | reverse complement strand
CCATCCTTCATTGCCTGAATTGTACTATTCATATCATGAAAAGCAGTTATCATTATAATACGGCTATTGGAAAACTCTTTTTTTATGTCAGGCAATGCTTCTAAACCGCTTCTTCCCGGCATACGAATATCCAGAATAATAATCTCTGGTGTAATCTTATCCTTCTGTGCAAGTCCCTGAACGACGGAATGAGCCAGGGTAATCTGGTGTCCTTGGGCTTTGAAATGCATTTGCAGCATTCGGCAACTGGCAATATCATCATCAATAATTAAAATTCTACTCATTATATGTTCTCTATGTATTTACTTCTAACTAGTCTTCAGTGGCTGGTGATTCAATAGTTGAAATAGGTAAAATAAAACTTACTTCTGTACCCTTATCAATAACAGAATGAATATTGATTAAACCATCATGTTGTTCAATAATTTTTTTAACAATAGCGAGTCCTAAACCTGTCCCTTTAGCCTTGGTGGTAAAAAAAGGTTCAAATAATTTGCTTTCGGTTTCTTTGTCTATGCCTGAACCATTATCTGTTATTTTTATTTCTAGTTTTGGACCAAACTCAGTCATTTTCAATAATACAGAAATTTCAATTATGGCTTGATATTCTAATTGTGTTGATGCTTGTAATGCATTGATAATGATATTAGAAAACACCTGGCGTAACTTGGTTTTGTCGGCAAAAATTGTTGGCAAGCCTGTTTGATAATCAGTTTTAATAATTACATTATCTGCATCAATTTGTGCCTGGATACTAATTAAGGAAGTATTAATTAATTGCTCTATGGATAGCCACTCTCTATTGAGTTGATCGGGTCTGGAAAAGCTAAGTAAGTCACTGAGGATAGATTCCATATACTGAACCTGCTCCATACTGATATCAATAAGCTCTATACCCTCATCACCCATGCTCTGGTTTAGCTGATTTTTTAAAATCTGCATGCCCATTTTTATAGATGAAAGAGGATTTCTAAGATCATGTGCAATCATATTAGCCATTTTTCCAACACCAGCTAATAATTGTGCATTGGCTATTTCTTTATTACGTAATTTTACTTCAGCTTCAAGGTGTTTTTTCTCAGTGATATCTTCCTTGACTGCTAAATAATGAGTTATATTAGCATCTGTATCTTTAATTGTTGAAATAACAGCAGATTCCCAATAAAGCTCACCATTTTTCTTTTTATTATGAAATTCTCCAGACCATTCTCCTCCGCTGCGAAGTGCATTCCACAGGTCATTATATTCTTCATTGGAAGTTTCACCGGAGCGTAAAAATTTTGGATTTTTTCCCAGAACTTCTTCCTTACTATAGCCGGTTAATTCAGTAAATTTTGGATTGCTATAAACAATATGTCCGTCAGTATCTGTAATAATAACAGTACTGGGGCTCTGCTCAACAGCCTGACTGGCTTTGCGTAGTTCGCTTTCATTATGACGCTGTGCAGTGATATCAGTGCCAATATAGGTAATTCTAACAGGTTGATCCTGCTCATCATAAGAGAGTGTTGAACTCCAGCAGATTAAACGTTTGCTGCCGTCTTTTAATTTAATTTCACCTTCTCTTTGTGCACTATTAATACCTGATTTAAACGTTTCTAGAAAGTTTTCCTGGCAGCTTATTCGTACATCTTCACCAACAAAGGATTGAAACCATTTGCTATGCAGGATACTTTTTTTATCATAACCGGAAAATTCAATAAATGAGTGGTTGCAAAAAATAACTTCAGCATTTGAATTAAGTGTAATCGCAATCAAATCCATTGATTCTAGAATATTTCTAAAGCCACGATCATATTCTGCCTGAGCTTCTGCTTTTTGTTTCTTAATTTGTAACCGGGCAAGTAGGAAAGAGCTAATGGTAATGACTAAAAAGATAATAATATAAAATAGAAAGTTAAGTTTAAGAAAATCTGCATGTGACTGATTAAGCATCTGAGGTGGAACAAAGGCAATAATTTTCCAAAATGATTCATTTTTCTGAGTATCAATATATTTATTTTTACCTATGGAATTAACAAAAATAGTGGTATAGGTGAGTAAGCTATGATTGATATTCTGCTGTTTGATATTATCTTCAGAGATAATATATTTCCATAGTTCATGATATTCTTTTGCAAAAGTGGATTGAGTTTTTTCTGGAAACATGAAGTCCCATTCATGTTTTTCTTGTGGGTGAACGAACCAGTCACCAGATTCATTGACTAACATTACATGATCAGCAATGTTGGCTGTGGCGCGTTTAAATTCGTTAATTAATTTTTTACCATCAAAATTTAATATTAATACGCCAGTACGCTGATCATAGATATTATAAACGGGAGTTCCAATGCGAATAGTGGGTTTATAAGGTGTTTCTATGGTGCTATTTTCAATATTAAGATCAAAGGGAGACCAGTAAATATCATTTTTTTTCAAATCCAGTGTTTTGTTAACATAATAGCGATTGTCCTTGGTTTGTAATTGTTCTTCACTGACAATGAGAGGCTGCCCATTATTATAATTAACTCTGACAATTTCTTTACCTTGTAGATTCAAGTAGCGAATCTGATCATAAATTTTTCTGTTTTTACTAAAGCTAAGAAAGTCATTTTCTAGTATTCTTCGTGCTCTTGGAGTATTTAAAAAACCATTTTGCAATTGATTATGCTCATGCAGATACTTAATATCGGATACGATGTCCTGCAGTACATTATTAATTGTTATCTGAGCCAGCTTTACATTTAATAAGTCTGTCTTTTTGAGTGTTTCTAAATCTCCCTTGATATGAAAAGAATAATGCAAACCAATACCAATAAAAAGGACAATAGAAGCGGGTATAAAAAATAATAAAAAATGCCAGATAAATGACTCTGACTTACCGGGAAATAAATAATCACCGGGTCTGAAAAAAAAATTCATTGCATACACCGTTGACTAAGCTCTCTGCGTACTCGATAAACATAGTCATCAATGCTTTCATTGGTTTTTTGAGGTACCAGATAAATTAATTTAGCAGCAATAATATAAGGCTTTCTGGATTCTCTACCATCTAGTTCTGGTGTTTTTTTGCTAATTATTTCTTTTAGATGGTGTAATGATAATTCTGGATCTTCACAAAACCGGGGTAGGGTGACAGAGTGGCTATACCATTTTATGGCAAATGAAATGAATAACATAATTGCAAAAATAAGAGCAATAAAGGGGAGAACCTTAAATTGACCTGGAGTAAAGTCATCAGCATATGAGGAAGATTTTTTATTCATCAGGCTGGCTTTTCAATAATAGGATTGAGGCTAAGAGGATTGAATAATGATGCAGATGTAGACGGATGCTCTATGGAACATTGTTGTATAATATTTTCAGCTGTATTTTTGGCAGAGACAATCCTATCTCTAATTGAAACTCCTCCCTTATAATTGGCCTCAAGATGCATGCCGGATAAAGTCTTTAACTGTTCTTCCATAGCAGTTAATTTTTGATGATAATTGTCATGATACATGGGTAATGCCTGATGATGCTTATTGACTTTTGCCATAACCGGGGAAGAGTGAATACCCAATAAAGGTTTGATATTCTTTAGAACTTCATCAACACTTTCTTGCTCTGATAGATTAATCATCCCAGGATGACGTGCTCCCCCTAAATAACTGGATAATAAAACATGATTTTGTGGCGCTTTATCAGCAAAAAGAGAACTCATCCATAAATTACCATTAATGGACATTTTTTCCTGTCTGGGTACTAAAAATCCAGCACTATTTAAAGAATGTTTAATGGCTGACTTTTCAAAACCTAGATGCACGACTGATAATGGTGCATATTCAATGGAGGATAATAAGTCTCCTAATTGCTGGTTAAGAGGCTTTAATAATTGAGCGGCATTTTCTGCAGGACTGGCAATCACAACATGACGCGCCTTACACTGTATGTCACCATAAGAAGTTTGTGCTTGAACTTCCCAATGATGTTGACCATTCTTTGTATTATGGCGAATAATTTTATCCACCTGATAGTTTGCCTGAAAGCCCAGTTTAGGATCATCAGCAAGCTGTTGGGTGATAGTCTGCATTCCTTGTTGAAAGGAAAAACTTTCAGGATTTCTTGCAGTACGCTTACGTAGAATTTTGTGCACAATAATGCCGGCAGTAATACTGCCATATTTTCTTTCTAAGGCAGTGAGTCTTGGAATGACATATCGAGCACAGGCTTTATCTGGATCAGAAGCTAATGTGCCGGATATAAAGGGTTCCATGGCTTTTTCAAGAAATTCTGAGCCAAATCGACGCGTGATAAATTCACTCACACTTTCATTTGGATTTGAGCCTTTAGATATAAAAGGTTCCATCAATAATTTGAGCTTGCCTGAATGAGTCCATAAGGAAGAAAAAAATAACTTGCTGATGGTCATTGGCAATGCTTGTAGTTTTCCCTGATGGATCAAATAACGCTGACTTTCAGAGCTTAATAAGCGTTGAGCCTTGAATGAATCTAAACCTGTTTGATTAAAAAACTGATCAACTTCTGGTTTAAAATTCATTACCATTGAAGCCGCTTGTTCTGTTTGAAAACCATTGATATTATCGGTTTTTATTTTACCCCCACAAAGACTAGACTTTTCCCAGACCTGAACAGATAAACCGCTCTTTGCCAGATACCAGGCAGTTGCCAGTCCGGATATACCTCCACCAATAACGATGACATCCTGTTCATTGCTGGAATAAGACATCATTGATGCCCGCCTGAGCTTAGCTTTTGTGTATCAAGCTTATCTGGCTTTTTAAAAGGCATATTAGAGCCAAATCGTTTACTAGCTAGATTAGTAAGGTGTTCAGCTTTTACTTCAGTTTCTCCCAACTCCAATACATAGGCTTCAGCACGTTTTTTAATCATTTTTTGTAAAAAACCGGGAATTCTGGAAAGTCTCTGGCTGGCATCACTATGCCAGATAATAGAATTATCCTGTACTTCTTCAAATGGCTCAATAATATTTCCACCTTCAGGTACATAGGCACAATAAGGATCTGAGTCCATTAAGTCTCCACCCATGGCCAGGGGACGGGCACGACAACCACCACAAAGCTTTTGATATTCACATTCACCACAGGCACCTTTAAGCTGAGGTTTTCTTAAGGATTGAAATTCAGGGGCTTGCTCCCAGATAGAAAGAAAACTATGCTCACGAATATTACCGGAAGGAGTATCAATATATGGACAAGCAGTGACATCCCCATTGGGTGCAACACGACAATAATGAGTGCCGGCAATACAGCCGTCTCCATCAAAGCCACTGACTCTGGTAATGGGAGACTCAGGGTTTAATTGATGTGCAATACGTTTAAAATGAGGGGCGCAGCGCGGACGAATAATCATCTCAGGATAATCAGTCTGGGCCTGAATAATTTCTGTTAATACCTGTTCATACTGCTCAGCACTGATATCAGATTTTGATTCAGCTCTACCAGTACAGATTAAAAAGAATAGATTGAGGACACGGGCATTATTAGCATGGGAAAACTTTATAATATCTGCGAGTTCAGTGTAGTTATTTCGTGTGACTGTAAAGTGAATTTGAAATGATAAGTCCTGTTCACGGCAGTGTTGAATCCCCTGAAAAGTTTTTTTCCAGCTGCCTTGCAGGCCACGGAAGTTATCATGTTGTATTTGATCTAAAGAATCGACACTGATTCCCATACCCAAAACACCAGCTGATTTTAAAGAGGTAACACGTCTGCTGGTCAGCAAGGTGCCATTCGTACCTATGACCATTGATAAGCCGAGTTGTGCACCGTAGTAAACCATATCTTCCAGATCTGTTCTGGCTAAAGGTTCACCGCCGGTTAAAACCACCATGGTTTGTTTACTGCGAATGGCAACCTCATCCAGTAGAGTTTTGATTTCAGTAAGACTTAATTCATCTGACTGACCATTTTTTAGAGTGTCAGCATCCAGATAACAGTGTTCACAGGCAAGATTACACCGTTTAGTAATGTTGATAGCTAATAGAAAAAGATCATCCATTTATCTGTCTCAATTTTCCTAGCCGTTATTTCTAGAATCATCTGGATCAAGATGAAAGCGTCCTTCATCGGACCACTTTTTCTTAACGACTGTAACTGTTTTTAAATCAACCTCTATTAAATTTTCTCTTTTTGCAAAAGCCTCAATCTCCTGGGCTAACATTCCTTGTACCATAGGAGGTGCTTTTGATATGGCTGCTTCGGCCTCATCATGCCAGGTCAATGTTTTTTTAACATTTTTAGAGCCAGAGTTAAAAATACTAAGAATATTTTCCAGAAACTCCAGACTAATGGTATCAATATTTTGTTGTTGGGCTATGGCATTGGTTGCTTTCTTAGTCATATCACGGCTGGTACCCTGAGGGATTTGTTCTAACCGACTTAGAGCATCTTTATGCCAGGCTAAATCAATTACTTCCACATCGCTGTCCATTTTTCCCATACTGGAAAATGGACATTTAGATGCACTTTGCTTTTTTTCTGCTGCTGCCTGTTGTTCTTTTTTTAAACTGGGATTAACCACAAATGGTAAAATATGTTCCACAGCAACGATTGTTGACTTCTCTGTCAAAGCCCGCTTCTCAGCACGCATTTTAGTATTATTACGTAGGGTATTATCACTGACCTGTTGTAGAATTTCATCGGCTTCTACTGACCAGTCCATATTAAATGCACCAGCAACAGGCTTAGATTCTTTTACTTGTTTTGCTTCAGTGGCAGTAGCTACTAAATTATCAAGATTTCTCATACCAGCAGGACACATATTTTTAGTTGCTTCTTCAACAATACTGGCAGTGATAACTGTATGGCCTTCAGCCTGAGCATAACGTAATATAGTGGCTCTCGCCATATTTTGAACAAAGGGAGGAATACGCCGCATGGCCTCTTCAGCCTGAGTAGACCAGGTCGTTGTAGTTTCAGCGATCATTTCAACTTGTGGGGTATATTCACGCTGTGTTAATAATAAGGCACAGCAAGAATTACGTAATAAGTTCTCACTATTTCCGCCAATATCTAATTCATCATCACAATGGATGCCAATTTTCCCAATGATCAACAAACTGGCATTGATTTTTTCAACATATTCCTCAATGGCATGGTGAGGCTTACCGGTCAATAAATGGGTTTCTATTCCAATACCCCATTCTTCTGCCATTTGCTCAGCAACTTCCAGATGTCCCTGATAAATTTTTGCTAAACCATCATCAATAATTTCTTCATGCAATTGTTCCTGTTCTTTAAACTTAAAAACTTTACCTGCTTCATCACTAAGAACATCAGCAATTCGATTAAAGGCCACATAATGATAATAAGGGTCAAAGGCAGAAATTACCTGTAGAGGAAGAGACCATTGTTTGGCCAGATTAAAAGCTGTGATTAATGCCGCATAAGATTGTTTAGAACCATCAATGGCAGCCACCAAAGGTCCCTCTTTAATACTTCTATCAGGCTGTTTAATCACTAGAGTATCAATAGCACTACGACGTACAACTCGTTCACAGACTGAACCTATGGTACTGCCGGCAATAGCCCCCAAGCCCAGTGAACCCATCACTAGAAGATCATATTGTCCATTATTCGCTTCATTGACTAAAAGCTTATAATTCTTTCCTTCTAAAGAACGTCCTTTAAATGTCAGTCCGGTTTTTTTACAGGCATTTTCAGCCTGAATTAAATAAGAGTCTGTAATAATTGATAGACCCTTGGTAATCAATGAGTCATGAATATCCCGCTGACGTTCCAGCTCATCCTCTTCTTTAAACTGCTCAGGCAAACCACCTTCCATCTGCTTAAAACGCATATCATGCATTTGCGCTGCATACACATGAGAAGCTGTAATTTCAGACTGATATAATTGCCCTAACTCAATCGCATCATCTGTCGCACGATTAGAATGATCAGAAGAATCAACCGCCATTAAAATAGAACGATAAGCAGTATCCAGCTGGGGAACAAATTCATCTATTTTAGTGGTTTCAAGATTAACGGCATTACTACTTTCTTGCATTTGGAATATACTCTTTGAGTGCTAATGTTTATGTGTAAATTAACCAGTAAATAAAGATAGTACTGATAACAATAACATTAACAACACCACCTGATAAAATTACATAGTCGGTGATACTTAATTTTTTCTTAATAGCTTCTGTCATTTTTATATCCATACTCCAAAGCACGTATTAAAAACTCACATTCCCGAACGTTCTACTATTTGCCTTTAAAAGTAAAATCAACAGTGGCTGCAGTACCGGCTTTTACATCTGCTTTGCCTTTTTGTTCACCTAAAGTACCATGCCATGCTTTAACTTTATATTTTCCTGCAGGGATATCATTGATAGTATAAGTACCATCTTCAGCAACTACGGCGTAGTATGGGTTTTTTGCAACAAAAACAAAGCCATGCATAAAGTCATGAGCATCACACTCTATCTTCATACCAGCACCGCGCTTTAGTTTCACTTTCTTTTTAGTGACTGAACCCTGTTTTGGTTGACTGACATTCATTACCGTCTTTTTGGCACGACCCATGATTTCATAGGTATGAATATTATGTAAAACAGGATCAGAGTTAGTGGCTTCAAAAATTGAACCATTCGTCATGATACTCATGAAAGGTAAAAAGTCACAGCCTTTTTGATTAATTTTAGCTTCAATTTTATCAAATTTCTTACCGGATTTAACTTTATCCAGGTAAACCACAACATTTCTTAAAACACCACCCTGAACATCGACATAATCGATAACACGGTCAGCTGTACCACAGGTATCTGTATCTTTGGCTACTTTATAAACCTGAGGTGCTTTATCTTTGCCAGTAAAATTTATTTTACCAGTGATAGAGCCGCCATTGGCTACATCAACCACCTTATAAGCGGCTATAGCCGGCATAGTGATGGCTGCTGCAGTGACTAATGCAATTGATGTTATTAATTTTTTCATAGTTTATTTTCCTGATTTTTAATAATTTTTTAAGTAATGAGTTTTAAGATTAGGCTACTTGTAGTTGCTCTTCATCCGGACTCATAACAACTTCCAGCATTTCCATCACATAACGTCGATAAGAACTATCTGGAACATTGTCTAAACGTGTTAATAGTACTTCTGTGCTCTTCTCTAAGTCTAACTTTTTCAATAATTTTGAAATTCGTCTTGCAGATTGTCCTTCATCTTTTAAGGCCACATCAACAAATTGCTCGATGGCGCCTGTTTGCTGTAATTCAGTTAAAGCCTCAATTGCTTTCATGGAAACACTATAGTCCTTATCTTCAAGACATTTTAAAAGTGCGGTAATGACCTGATCAGGTTCCACTTCATCAATAATCATTAACTCAGACTTTTGCTGCTGATTCAGTTGAGCCTTATTTTTGAGTATATAAACCAGGCCGTCAATAGCTTGTAATCTGACAATATATTCTTCATCAGACAAATAATCCAGTAAATGTGGTAAGGCTGCTGGGTTACCTGAGTGACTAATGGCATGAATACAGGCAATTCTCATATCAGCATCTTTACTATCTAAAAGTGTGATCAGTTTGCCAAAAGTATTGCTTAATCCTGGTATCATTGGATTTTTCAGGTTGATTAAAGATAAAGTTTCAGCTGCTTCCTGGCGTAAAAGCTCATCTTCATTATTGAGACATTCGGCAAGTGCACTTACGATCAGCTCATTATATTGATCGTGAATATTATCAGAAAGTAGTCGTGCACAAATGTGACGAGTATCACTGGAAGTTTCAATTTTACGCCGTACAATTTTTTTTCCAGTGCTAAAATTTTTGCGCATGATCTCTACAAATTCATCCAGTTCTTCTGGTAATTCCTCTGTAATAAAGGGACCGGTTTCCTTATTATGTGATTTTTGAGCAGTTGTTTCAGGGACAGCGGATAGTGCACTATCTACATTATCCATTGCAATAGCTTCCAATGTTGACATCGCAGAGCTAACAGGTTGTTCTTCATTCTCAGCAATTAGATGTGTGCTTTCCTCAATATCATTGGCTTCAAATTGTTTGATTATAGACTCGGAGATATGAATATTATCTGAACAGGCTTCACTTTTATCACAGCTACTGCAATTATCCTCTGTCGGTGTTTTACCATCATTGCAATCATCCTCAGACTGGATACTAAATTGCTCACCTTTCAGTGTTGCAAATAAAATGCTGATAGGTGGGAGTTCCAACTCGGTTGATGGCTCATCAGTCTGTTCATTGACAGGAGATTCATTAGATAGGGTCAATAAAGCTTGTAATGCAGCAAAACGAATGGCTTGCTCATTATGATGGACTAATGTTCTTAAATTTAATAATGCTTCCTGCTTAGTAAGGGAATTAGCAGTATTAATGATAGTGCCTAGTGCTAAAATAGCTTCTTTTCTTACCCAGACTGAATGTGTTTCAGATAAGGCCAGATTTAAGACGGCTTGTAGATTGACTGCATCAGGACTAACACCGGCAAGTTGTGAAGCCTGAGTCAGTACTTTATCATTGGAAGATAATAGGCATTGCTGAATTAATTGTTGGTTTTCTTCACCAAGATTCTTAATAACAGGATTAATCTTTTCCTGTTCTATAAAGAAAGATAATACCGCTGTTTGCAGCTCAAAATCTGATTCTGAGAGGAAGGTGGCAATCTGATTAAAGTCCAATTCCTGATTAATTTGAGCTTCTGTTGCCAATTGCTGCAGAACTTTTAATGCTGCCTGTTTTACATTGGCATCAGGATCACGCAGACTCATGATAATAGCTTTTACATATTGACTGGCTTTTCGCTTTCCCAGGGCATATAAAACATTTTCTCGGGTTTGAGCTGATTTACTGAGCAGAGCACGGCCTAAGGCCTGTAAGGTTTCTTTACTATCTGAAAAGCCAAGTGCAGTGGCAGCTCGTCGCTGATGTTTCTCTATAATATCACCGGAACTATTATTCACTCGATTAATGAGGTATTCATCTGCAGCCCCCCCGATTCTTGCCATAGACTTGAGTACAATGGCTTCTATATCCTGGCTAAACTCATCTTCTAAGACATTTTTTAACACGGGGAAGGCTTTTTCGATTTTCATTTTACCCAGTATAACAATCGCTTTTTCCTGTAGATCCCACCAGCCATCCCAGTCAGCATTTTGATCAAAATCCATTTCTTCGGGACGATCTTCAGCCAGTTTTAATAAAATGTCGATAGCATCCTGGCTTTGAAAATGTGCCAGGGATTCAGTAATAGCGAGTTTGACATCTTCATCCGGATCTTTTTCAAGAGACTCCAAAAGCAAGGGAATAGCAGAAAAATCTTTAATTTTCCCCAAAGCATAAATTGCATCGATACAAACATCAATATCTTCATCTTTAATACGTTCTAATAATGCACTGGTGGCTGTTGTTACTTTGAGGTTGCCCAAAGTTTTTGCTGCATAGCAGCGATCAACTTCATCGCCGGATTCAAGGTAATTTAATAATCGCTCAGTCACTTTTTGCTGCTGCATTGTACTATGTATCCCTGTTTGCAAAATTGTTGGCAAAAAACACTCCATTAAGGAGATTGCATTTTCTAAATTTAATAGAAAAGATTATTGAATGAGCAAGTACTGTACCAGATAATTTTATATTAAATTCTTTAACATAAAATAGTGTTAATTCAATTAGATAGTAAATTAATCAGTATATTCAAAGATTGTTTAGCTATTTTTTCTGAAACTTTTGATAAAAATATTAGGCTAGTTTTGAACAGATTATATTAGTTTTCATAAATTTATTGAACATTTTGTTCAATTATAATTTATTTTAAACTTAGTATGATTAAAATAAATCTTAAAATATGATAATTTTTTTTATAAATATATGATTTTATAAAATTTTATGTTTATTTATTTTAGTATGTTTTTTTTGGTATATTTGTTGCAGACTTCCCTTGGAATACAGAAAAGGCTTATAAATTTGTTATGAACATATTGTTCTATGGTTTGAAAATAGGCTTTATAAATACTTAAGGAGGGTTATTTTGTCTAGTGAAAAAAATAATTCGGATTTAGATAATACGCTTAATACTTCATTACATGATGATGCGACATGGGGGCCATGGGTGTTACGTCTGACTCTGTCAGGTACTTTGATATTTATGTGGTGGCTGGTCATTTATGATCATGGTGTGGTTTCCCATCATTAACTGTCAGGACTGAAAAAATGAAAACATTGAAAAACTGGTTATTATCCTTTGTCATTGCATTTGCCGTATTCTATCTTATGGATCATGCCATAATGTCCATGCAGGGCTTGCCGCTTAATATGACTATGACCCCAGCTCAATAGTTACCCATGAAATATAACGTCTTTGGAACAATATCATGTTAACTTATTTATTTAAACCTTTTGCAAATATAGAAAAGGGCGAGACAAAGCAGTCTCTGCTGTCAGTCATATTGCTTTTGTTCTCTATAGTTAGCGTGATGCTGTTGACTACGGAGCTTGCCTGGTCATCGGAGACTGCAAGTGCTGTAGAAACAGCTGAAGAAATTTCTGAACCTATTAAAGTAGCTCCCAAAATGGGGCCTTCTGATTATCGTCAGATTGGTTCGGTGAGTAGCCGGGCTTTTGTCTGGGTTGTGGCACAATTACACCTTTTTCTTGCTGCCTTTGTACTAGCCGTACCTCTCTTTGTTACGGTCATTGAATGGATTGGGGTGAAAACCGGCGATCAGCGCTATGATGATATGGCTCATGAGTTTATGAAAGTCTCTATGACAGCCTATTCATTAACAGCATTATTTGGTGGTACTCTGGCCTTGTCATTATTCCTGCTTTATCCTACTTTTATGGCCTATATGATGGAAGTGTTTGGTAATCAGGTCATTGTTTATGCCATGTTATTCTTTTTAGAAAGTGGTGTGTTATATATCTATTACTATAGCTGGTATGCTCTGCGTTATGGTAATAAGAAATATGTTCACCTGTCCTTAGGTGTCTTGCTTAATGGGGTAGGTACCACTTTGTTATTTGTTGCCAATGCATGGGCTACCTTTATGATGGCTCCATCAGGCGTCAATGAAGCGGGAGCTGTAACCGGTGGAATCTGGGATATTATGCGTGGTCCTTTGTGGAATCCTCTGAATTTACATCGTTTTGTGGCCAATATTGCCTTTGGTGGTGCAGTGGTGGGAGCCTATGCCGGTTATAAAATGCTCAGTGCCCGTACCATGGCACAGCGTGCTCATTATGACTGGATGGGCTATACCTCGAACTTTATTGCAGTATTAGCCTTTTTGCCCTTACCTTTTGCAGGCTATTGGCTGATGGCAGAAATTTATGCCTATTCACAGCAGATGGGTATTACCGCTATGGGTGGTATTCTTGCCTGGTTATTTATTGTTCAGGCAGTTTTAATTGGTACAATTTTATTAGCGGCCAATTATTATTTATGGAATGGAATGTCACGTTGTGATGGATCTAAACGCTATACCTGGCTGATCAAATATATTGCTTTTACCCTGGTGGTGAGCTTCCTTATTTGGGTAACACCGCATACGTTGATTTTAACAGCCAAAGAAATTGCTGCCCTGGGAGGTTCGCATCATCCTCTATTAGGGCCATTTGGTATTATGCCGGCAAAAAATATTGCAGTGAATCTAATGCTGATCGGTACTTTCCTGTCATTTCAATTGTATCGTCGTTCAGATAAAGAAATTACGGTTGCCTGGGCTGGATTTGGTAATGCCTTGATGGCAACTATCTATATTGTGGCTATTGCCAATGTGATTTTCCTTGGGGTTTATTATGGTTACTTTACCAATACAGTTTATAAGGTAGGTTCTTCAGTGGCTCAGGTAATGTCAACTTTAATTGTTATTGTTGCAGGGGTTACGATTGATACATTGATGTTCAAGGGCGCAAAGACCCTGCCTGTAACCTGGGGTAAAATTTCCAACCGGGGTGTCTATGCATTATTTGCACTGCCCATAGCTTTTACCTGGCTGATGGCCTTAATGGGCTATGTACGTTCTTCCGTGCGAACTCATTGGCATGTATATACGGTGATAAAGGATAATTCAACGGATAATTTTATTCCTAATATTGGTTATGCGGCAAATATGATGACAGTGGCGACAATAGCCTTTCTTATCCTGATTTTATTTATTTTCTGGGTCGCCTCTTTGAGTGAAACAAAGCAGGAATTACCTGTGAACAAAAACGCAAATAATTCTTAAGAGCCCTCAGCCAATAAAATTTTGCCGCTGTCGCTTTGCCAACATTTTTTCTGCAAAGCGACAGTGACAAATTTTTATGTTTGATAAGAGCACATTAGAAAAATATTTAAGGGAAATCCAATAATGGAAGTCACACAAGAAAAATTTATTAAGGAAGAGGGTGATCTTCCTATTATTGTTAAAGTACTTTCCTTTATGCTTTTTATGATATTGGTCTTTACTGGAATTTCTAATTTATTACCCCAGGTAGAAGGACAGGCACCCAAGGATACCAAAGTAGATTTAGGTGCCCTGACCATGGAAAGTTATATTGCTATGGGAGAGACTTTATTCTCAGGCAAGGGAACCTGTACCCTATGTCATAATAATATGGGACGTGCTCCTGATATTCCGATAATGGATATGGAAGCAACAGCCATTGAACGTTTGAAAGATCCGCAATATAAAGGTAAGGCAAAGGATTCTGAAAGTTATTTTCAAGAATCAATGATTGCTCCCAGTGAATATATTGTGGCTGGTTTTGGTAAGCAGGGTGATACTTCCACCATGCCGATTATTAATAAGGCACCGATTGAATTAACAGAAGTTGAAATGGGTGCTATTGTGGCTTATCTGCAAGCTAAAGATGGTGGACAACCAACTGTTGAATTGCCTACGGATGCTCCGGCTATTGAAGCAAGTCCTGCTGCATCTGCGGAACCTCCTAAACCAACCGAAAATGCACAAGCAGTATTAATTAAAAATGCTTGTACTGCCTGTCATGCAGTATTAGAAAGTCCGTCAACTATTGGACCTGAATTAAAAGCAGTAGGCTCTCGCTTATCAAAAGAAGAAATTCGCCAAAGTATTATAAATCCTTCCGCTGTCATTGCTGAAGGCTACCCACCCATTATGCCGCCAGATTTTGCAGATAAGATGATGGTTAGAGAATTGGAAATGGTTGTTGATTTCTTATATGCCAGTAAGGGCTCAGCAATTAATACGGACACTGAAAAAGCAGAACCTGTTGAAGAAGCTAAAAAGCAGGCTACAGATGCAGAAGTAGTAGATGGCTCAGTAACGGATACTATGGCAGCAGATACTCCAGTAGAAGACCAGATAGAAAATAAGCAAGACACTACCGAGCAAAAGGGCAAAGAATAATGAAAGGTTTTAAATTTCCACCATTATTAATGGCTGTGCTGATTTTAATTGCCGTATTTACCTTTTTTAAATATGGTGTACCTCCTTTACTTCCAGTCTCACTTTTAATCCAATATATGATTATTTGTGTTATCGGCGTGCTCTTATATTTCTCTTTTGATGAAGATACCTGGTCAACTTTTAAGTCACCGGTTGCCGCCGTAGTTCAAAAAGACGGTAACTGGCCAATTCGCTGGTTCTTTCTTCTGGCAATACCTGCTTTAATTGCTTATACCACCTATATTTTAGTGAAGCCAAATTTTGATTCACCTGTTGAATTGCGTCAGGTGCATCCAGCCCCTCCTTCAAAACTAAAAGTCTTTAATAAAACTTATGATTTAAGTAAATTGGAAAATCCTGTCAGAGAGCAAGTGGTTGCCAGTATGAGAGCAGGTGATAAAGAAAAGGGCTGGGAAACCTATAATACTGCTGTTGCTGCTGGTCGTGATATATATTATCAGAACTGTTTTTTCTGTCATGGTGATTTAATGTATGGTGAGGGTGTTTTTGCTGATGGTTTTAATCCAAGACCAATTAACTTTCAGGATGAAACTATTAATCAGTTACAGGAAGCCTTTTTATTCTGGCGTATCACCACTGGTGGTCCAGGATTACCTAAAGAAGGTACACCCTGGAAGTCTGCTATGCCTGTCTGGCATGAAATGCTAGGTGAACAAGATGTATGGAATGTGATTACCTTTTTATATGATTATACTGAAGAAGTGCCGCGTATCTGGGATGCTGGTGTATCTAAGATCGTAACCGGTATGAAAACGGAGCTGGCAACAAAGCGTGCTAAAATGAAAGGTAAAGAGCTTTATGACCTACGCTGTTCTGTTTGTCATGGTGAAGAAGGAGCTGGTGATGGTGTTGCAGCGGATACACTTTTTCCAAGACCTCGTGATTTTACTTTAGGCTTATATAAATATAAAACATCTCCCGGGACTCAGCCGGTTCGTGATGAAGATCTATTTGACACCATTAAATATGGCTTGACGAGTACCGGTATGCCGGGTTGGAGCAAGTTAATGACGGATGAACAGATCCATTCATTAATTCCAGTGTTGAAGCATTTTGATATTACCGCCACCTGGTCACCGGAAGAAGCAGAAGATGAAGACTTTGATGATGAGGGTCGTTATAAGAAAGATGATTTTAAAAAGGTAACGGATGTAGAACCTCTGGATGGTCAGATTTCTTATACTGAAGACTCTGTTGCAAAAGGAAAAAAAGCATTTGAACCTTGCTATGAATGTCATGGTATCGAAGGGCGTGGTGATTTGCGTTCCGGTAAACGTCTGGCAGATGACTGGGGCTATCGTATCTGGCCACGTGATCTGAACAAAGCATGGTCATGGAGAAAGACCAATCGCAGTACACAAAAAGAGCCGGAAAAAGCTCGTGATCAAATAATTAAAAATATCTACACCCGTTTGTCTATTGGTATTCCTGGTACTCCCATGCCTGCACATAGAGCTGAGGGTGAGGGCAATGAAGATCCTGTGAGTCTGGAAGATCGCTGGCATATTGCTAACTATGTTTATTCATTACGTGACATAAATACAGCCCCGGGTAAGGGTGTAATTCAGGGTCTTAAACTGGCTGGAAATTTGCCTGATTCCATTGCTGATGAAGCATGGAAAACAGCTCCTGTTACATCGATGAGATTAGTGCCCAATATCATTAAAGAACCACGTCTGTTTAAACCACTTAATGATCTGATTAGCGTTAGAGTGCTTTATAACCAAGATGAAATTGCATTTCTAATGGAAGTTAATGATCGTACAGAAAGCTTGCCGGGTCATGAATATAGTATGAGTATTCAGGATGAAGAACTGACTTTGCACTCTGATGCGATTGCTATGCAATTTCCAAGAGAAGGGGCTTATACCTCAGCCCCAATGGTAGAAAAACCACTATATCGTCATGGAGACAGTAGTCACCATACCTCCATGTGGTATTGGAATGCCGGTAGTTTAGATCCTAAAAAACCAGCCAGTACAATTATTCTCAAGGGTACAGGCCCAGATGTTAAGCCAGAGCCTATGCTGGACTATAAAGAAGTTTCAGCTCAGGGACAATGGAAAGATGGTCGTTGGCAGGTGCTGATGAAACGTAAACGCACTGGTACTGAGGGTGAAATTAGTTTTAATGAGGGAGAATTTATCCCGGTGTCTTTTGCCAATTGGGATGGCAGTAATGGTGAAGCAGGTTCCAAGCATACTCTCTCTACCTGGTTTTGGCTATTATTACCACCTGAAAGCGATCCGATTAAGCTCTATGCTTATCCGGCAGGTATTGCTATTATTGTCTTTATCCTGGCTTTATTGGTGGTTCGTGCACAGCGTAAACAATATAAACAAAGACAATAATATAGTGTGAAATTTCTTCAATGATCTTTTATATTACTGGTTTATTTTATTTTTCTCAAAAATTACAATTTTTATTCAATTACTGCTATTATTAGGAGAGGTTAATAATATAACAACAAATGAGAATAACTTATGACGGAAGATCATGATGAGCAACGTTCGTTTTATCGTATGTCTGTAGATTGTCATGTCGAATTTTCTGTACCGGGAAGTTCTGATAAATATCAAGGTGAAGGCAAGAATCTAAGTGCAACTGGCGTTAATTTTATTACAGATTATAAATTAGAAGAAGGTCAGAGCCTGGATGTTATTATTCATCCGGTGATAAAAACGGTAGAGCCTTTAAGTGCTAAAGCAACGGTTGTACGCGTCGCTGAAGATGAGCCAAATAAAAAATATATTGTGGGAATTTCTTTGCAAGAGGTCAGTTAAATCTAGATAAAACGGCTAAATGAGATATTATCCGGGCGACTTGATGTATCAGCTTCATTATTTAAATATTTTTGAATAATTAAGGGAGCACCTGCAAGACCATTAGAACTTCTTCTATTGGTATAAGGGAATGAGTGTTCCAATTTGTTTTCAATTTGTTCAGGACTTAATTGTCCAGGTTCAGAGCCACTATTTAGTTTCGTTTGCAGGAGTAAAGAGGCTCCTAATTCCTCAGACTTTGAGTCAGTAGAAGAAGCGATAAGCTGTTGTTGATTTTCATTCGAAGTTTGATCTTCAGAGCTTTCTTTTTTCGGCTGGTCAGCAGATAAGTTCTCTCGTTCTAGTTTTCTAGCATGTTTCTTCTCATCATTATCATCAATAATCTGACCTTCAATAGTGACGGGTTTAGCTGGATATTGATCCGCTAAAGTACTTCGTCTTGAAGTATTGCTGACTCCTGAAAAAGAAGATGCAATGATAGATGAATTACTAATTTGCATGATTTAATATTTATTTTTCTTAGTTGTAATTATTATAATATACTGAACTTTTTGTGCATATACCACTTTGTCGGCAATCTTAATTTTTTCTTTAATTTTTTACGCTGTGAAAATAATAGATCGGAAAAAAGTGTTTATGAGAGAATGGTTGTGATAAAAATGAAAGCAGAAAAGCTCATAGAGCAATTAGCTGAAAAATGTATTGCTGAAAAACTAAAAATTGCGACTGCAGAGTCTTGCACTGGTGGCTTAGTGGCGAAATTAATTACAGATCTAGCGGGCAGTTCACAATGGTTTGAATGCGGTTTTGTGACTTATAGCAATGAGGCCAAACAAGAAATGATTGGCGTTGATGCTGATTTGATACAACAATGGGGAGCGGTAAGTGAGCCCGTTGCCAGGGCAATGGCCGAAGGTGTATTACAACATTCGACTGCAAATTATGCTTTGTCTATCACTGGAATTGCCGGACCAGGTGGGGGGAGTTCTGAAAAGCCTGTGGGTACAGTTTGTTTTGCCTGGTCTTATATGGATAAAGTGACCTCTACGTTTCATACTACAGCAAGTACCGAATTATTTTTAGGAGATCGGCTAGCTGTGAGAAACCAGTCTGCTGTTTTTTCATTAAATAAACTCTATCAATTAATTAATTCCAGGTGATTATAAAAGAATAGTTTGACACATAAATATTCTCACCATATAATTGCCGTACAGATTTCAAAAAGATAATATTCTAGACCAAAAGGGTAACAATTATTATGGAAGACAATAAACAAAAAGCACTGGATGCCGCCTTATCACAAATTGATCGTCAATTTGGTAAAGGTTCTGTAATGCGAATGGGTGATGCAGGGATTACACAGATTGATTCAATATCAACCGGTTCCCTTGGTTTAGATGTAGCACTTGGCATAGGTGGTTTACCCAAGGGAAGAGTGGTAGAAATATATGGCCCTGAGTCTTCCGGTAAAACCACTTTAACCCTGCAAGTAATTGCAGAAGCACAGAAAGCAGGTGGTACCGCTGCTTTTATCGATGCAGAGCATGCTCTGGATCCTGTTTATGCTGAAAAGTTAGGTGTGAATGTCGATGATTTATTGGTTTCACAGCCTGATACGGGTGAGCAGGCATTGGAAATTACAGATATGTTAGTGCGTTCGGGAGCAGTAGACGTGCTAGTTATTGACTCTGTAGCTGCTTTGACTCCCAAAGCTGAAATTGATGGTGATATGGGTGATTCCCATATGGGCTTGCAGGCTCGTCTGATGTCTCAGGCTTTACGTAAATTAACCAGTATAATAAAACGCTCGAATACTCTGGTTATATTTATTAATCAGCTGCGTATGAAAATTGGAGTGATGTTTGGTAATCCCGAAACGACTACGGGTGGTAATGCTCTGAAATTTTATGCCTCCGTTCGTTTAGATATTCGACGTATTGGTGCCATCAAAAAAGGCGATGAAATTTTAGGGAATGAAACTAGAGTAAAAGTGGTCAAAAATAAAGTGGCTCCACCCTTTAAGCAGGCAGAATTTGATATATTGTATGGTGAAGGTATTTCAAAAATGGGTGAAATTATCTCTATTGGTGTTAAACAGGGGCTTATTGATAAAGCAGGTGCCTGGTATAGTTACAATGGTGAGAAGATAGGTCAGGGAAAAGAAAAAGTACGTGCTTTTCTTCAAGAAAACCCTGATATTGCTGATGAAATTGAAACAAAAATCAGAGCAGAGCTTCTACCTTCAAATAATCCAGAGGAAAATATCGCTACTGAAGTTGAGTGATGAGAAAACACAGCTGTATTTAAGTGTAAGCTAAGGTGAGGAGCTATATACTATATATTGCTACTCATCCTTTTTTACAATTAAACTCGTTGTTACATAAGGCTATGTAAGCTTAATTTTAATAAAATTATTCAGCATATTCCTGATAGGCCGTTGACCCACCCATAATTAAAGCACCCAATCCAGCCCCAATTAAAGTAGATTTGCGATTATCGCCGATAACAACTCCTGCCGCT
>JADFVK010000204.1 GCA_015222495.1 Pseudomonadota bacterium | reverse complement strand
AATATGATTTGGACCTGGCAACATAGCCCTGTCGGTACAAAGCTTTCAGGTTATCGAGTCAGCAAACATGCCTGGCCATTATTTCGTCAATTCCAGCATTTAGGTCTTACTGCAAAGGATGTTACACAGATAACTAGTGATCAGATTGAAGAAATTTTTGCTCTGAGCAAAAAAATGAAAGGTGATAAAAATAGCTATATCTGGCTGCAGGCCTATGAGCATCATTATCATGAAATATATTTTAATGCCTTAGTGGAAAATGAGGGCCGGGGTCGCTGGAAACAACGCAACGATATCCCTGATGCACAATTAGTATTTTGTATGGATGATCGAGAAGAAGGGATCCGTCGCCATCTGGAAGAATTAAATCCTAATATAGAAACATTGGGCGCTGCCGCTCATTTTGGTGTTCCTATGAACTGGCTGGGAATGGATGATGAAAAAGTAATCCCCTTAACACCGGTGGTCTTTGTTCCTACTCATGAATTTAAAGAAGTGGTTCATAAAGGACAAGAGTCTGCACTCGCTAAGCATCAGCAAAAACGTCATTCACGTTTACAATTAAAATCACTGATTAACCAGGAAACCCGTCGAAACCTGATAAGCTCAGCAGTACTGATTGCCCTTTCCGCTCCAGCCGCACTATTGACTTTAGCAGCTAAACTATTTGCCCCAAGACAAACAGGTGAATTGGCTGAATCACTACGGGAACGATTTGAATCCAGTATAGATGGTGAAGTGGCGATTAATTGCCAACATCCTGTGGAAAATCCTACACCTGATAATCAGCAATTGGGTTATACCGATGATGAACAGGTTGATAAAGTTGAAACATTATTACGAAATATTGGTTTAACCAACGGTTTTGCTCCCCTTGTAGTCATCGTCGGACATGGTTCCAGTAGCCAGAATAACCCTCATCTATCTGCTTATAATTGTGGTGCCTGTAGTGGTCGTCATAGTGGACCCAATGCCCGTATTGTTGCCGCTATTGTTAACCGACCTGAAATTCGTCAACGTTTAAAAGAAAGAGGACTGGATATTTCCAGTGATACCTGGTTTTTAGGCTCTCAACATAATACCTGTGATGAAAAAATGATCTGGTATGATACCGATGTCATTCCAGCACACTTACAAAAAGCGTTTGATAAGCTGCGCGATGAAGTTTATGAAGCCAGTCAATGGTCTGCTCATGAACGTTGTCGCCGTTTAGCTTCAGCACCTAAAAATCCATCCAAAGAACAGGCTCTGAATCATATGATTGGCCGTTCCCATGATATTAGTCAGGCACGTCCTGAATTAGGCCATGCCACCAATGCCATTTGTTATATTGGTCGTCGCAGTGCGACTCAGGGTGCTTTTTTTGATCGCCGCATCTTCTTAATCTCCTATGATCCCACCACTGATCCCGAAGGTGAAATTCTGGAAAAATTATTACTGGCTAATGGCCCTGTGGGTGCTGGTATTAGTTTAGAATATTATTTTTCTACTGTAGATAATGAACGCTATGGTAGTGGCTCAAAAATTACTCATAATGTAAATGGTTTATTTGGTGTCATGGATGGCAGCAGTGGTGATTTGAGAACCGGCCTGCCCCGACAAATGATTGAAATACATGAAGCCATGCGTTTACAAATTGTGGTTGAGCATAGCGTAGAAATATTGACTAAAATCTATACCCGACAACCTGACCTGCAGGAACTCATCGGTAATGGCTGGATTTTATTAACCGCCAAAGATCCGGATAGTAAACAATTAACTCAATTTAAACCCGATATTGGTTTTGTTCCATGGGAAGGCAAGCAGGAAACCTTAGATAAGGTTAAAAAATCACCTGAGTGGTATTCAGGTCATAGTGATGCACTTGATCTTAGCCTGATTAAACAACCGGAAGATGAGACTGTGCGGGGACGACAAGCACAAGGAGCCAATGGATGAACGACGCTAATGCCCTATTATATGCCTTCGTCTGGCTTATTCCCATCATACCAATGTTGGCTGCACTACTCATAGCTATTGGCTTTGTCAGTGGAAAAAATCGTGGTGAATCCGGGGAAAGACAAACTACTATTATTGCTAATAGTGCCGCATTTTTATCATTATTAATTATTATTGCCGTTGATTTACATGCCCTATTTGTTGAAATGCCCGGTCATATTCATCTGGCACAGTGGTTCGCTAGCGGTGACTATCAAATTAATTTCAGTTTTTATCTTGATACCTTTGCCCTGGTTATGATGACACTAATTGCCGTCATTTCAGTATTAATGATTCGTTTTTCAGTCAATTATATGCATCGAGAGGCTGGTTATCAGCGTTTCTTTATGATTTTAAGTCTGTTTATGGGGGCTATGTTACTCATCGTCATGGCTGGCAATGTGGTACTGATGTTCACCGGCTGGGAGTTAGCCGGTGTCAGCTCTTACCTGCTCATTGCCTATGTCTATGACCGCCCTATTGCTGTGCAAAATGCCACCCGGGTATTTATCACTAATCGCATTGGTGATGCCGGCTTTATTATTGCCATATTTCTGTGTTATCACCTGCTCAACACCTTGCAATGGACTGAAATTTTAAACTCTGCTGATACCATTGGCCCTTTGGGCAGTAATATTTTGACCGCCAGCTTTTTATTAGCAGCTATTGCAAAATCAGCACAAGGTCCTTTTGCCCCCTGGATTTCCAGAGCTTTAGAAGGCCCTACTCCATCCAGTGCCATTTTTTATGGATCACTAATGGTACACTCCGGTGTTTATCTAATGATCCGCCTGCAGCCTGTATTAGAAAATGCCCCTATTATTATGGGGTTTTTAGCTGCTATTGGTCTGCTAACCGCTTTATACGGATTTTTTAGCAATCTGGTACAAACCGATGTGAAGAGCAATTTAATCTTTTCAACCACCTCTCAGGTTGGCCTGATGTTTTTCAGCTGCGGTATGGGTTGGTTTGAATTAGCCAGTTGGCATCTGGTACTACATGCAATCTGGCGTGCTTATCAATTTTTACATGCTCCAGCCATGATGCATATGATGGATAAAGAAACCCGTCCGGTTCACCCCATGCTGAGAAAACAAACCTGGTTATATACTGCCAGTTTACAACGCTTTTGGCTGGATCCTATTGCTGACTGGATACTGGTCAAACCCATTAAACGTCTGGCTCATGATACTGAACGTTTTGATGAGAAAGTTATTAATCGCCTGGTGGGTCTACCTGAACAAACTAG
Organism: Pseudomonadota bacterium; assembly: GCA_015222495.1. GTDB lineage: Bacteria > Pseudomonadota > Gammaproteobacteria > GRL18 > GRL18 > GRL18. Next base: position 2,537 of record JADFVK010000204.1, on the reverse strand, counting down.
TGCAATATCCTCTGTAGCTGATTGGGAAAAACAAAAATCCAACTCCAGTACCTCTGCTATTCATAAAGAGCAGGTGAGTCGTGCCTATGGTCTTGCTGGTAAGTTAATGGAAAAATTAGCTGATATGCTCTATTGGTTTGAAGAACATCTAGTACTAAAAAGTGGCGGTGAAGGCCTACTAAAATTACTCAATATTATCGGGCATTATCTATTGCAAATTGAGGAATTACTTAGCGAGCCTCGTTATTTAATATTAATACTATTAGCGACATTCGTCGTGATTATTTAAGGAAAGCCAAATGGACATTTTAGAAATTCATTGGGCTAGCCAATCATCATATCCCATATTAACCAGCTTACAATTCATGCCGTTATTAGGTTTGATTGTTTTATACTGGTTTAGAAATTCCCAACACTTAATGAAAGTGGGTATTGTATTAAGTGCCATTGAAATGTTAATCACCTTTGATCTCTATCGCCATTTTGATCAATCCAGTGTTGCCATGCAGTTTTCAGAACAACTCACATTACTAGCCCCTTTATCCTATCATGCTGCAGTCGATGGCATGGGTATTATTTTTATTCTACTCACTGGCTTACTCAGTTTTATGGTCATGGTTTATGCCAGTATTGTTCCTCTTGAGAGGCTCAAACATCTACCCTTTCTAGTACTTATTGTTGAATCAATTTTAATGAGTTTATTCACCACATTAGATTTATTGTGGTTTACTTTGATGTCATTTATCGAATTAATCATTCTTGGTTATATGTTACGTCGCTGGGCGACTTCTCCTGATCGAGAACTTGCCATGGCTCGTTATCTGCAGTTTATGCTCACCGGCATTCTATTACTTTGTATCGGTATTGCCATGCTAGCCTGGAACTATAGTCATATTACCGGAAATGACTGGACTTTCGATCTAATCCTACTTAAAAATGTCGTGGTCAGCAGTGAAATCCGCTCCATTATTTTCTTCTTACTTTTTTACGGCTTAGCCATTCGTATCCCTCTATTCCCATTTCATGGCTGGTTACCCTTAGTCGCAGAGCATGGTACCGTTGCCATTGCTCCAGTTTTTTTAGTCGGTCTTAAAGTCGGCATCTATGCCTTATTACGCTTCGTCCTGCCACTTTTACCTGAAGCAGTCATACAATGGCATGAATATATTGTTACTTTTGCTGTGGCCGGTGTTTTCTATGCGGCAGTGATGGCAATGATGCAAGTTAATTTGCGTCGTTTATTAGCCTTTGCCATAGTCAGTCATACCAGTGTATTGCTGATTGGTTTATTCAGTCTTAATCAAATTGCCTTTGAAGGTGCTATTTTATTATCAATCAACTTTGGCCTGGCCATTTCCGGCTTATTATTTATGACTGGTTTTGTTTTCCATCGTACTCACACCATGTTAATGAGTAAAATGGGCGACTTATTTGATTATATTCCCATTATTGGTATTACTTTTTTAATATCTGCACTCAGTTTGGTGGGTATGCCTGGTACACCAGGCTTTGATGCTGCACATCTGGTTCTGGAAGCTTCTATTCATCGCTTTGGTGCTTTAATCACTATTGCTGCCGCACTAGGTAATGTCATTGCTGCCGGATTTTTATTATGGGCATTTCAACAGGCATTTTTGTCCCCTAAACTAGGTGGCTGGAATAAAAAGGCGACTCAAAGAGCCTCAGTCCCGGAAAAAATACTGGCAGCCAGTATTATCACTCTTTTATTAATCACCGGTTTTTATTCAGAGCCCTGGTTGGGTCTGATTGAAAACTCTATGCAAGGGCTGGGTGATTTATACAGCCAGTATCATTAAGGATTTTTCATGATTGAATCGACTACAACTTTTGTTGAAAAAACCATATTGACAAGCCCGGAGTCCATATTAGCATTTCCTATTTTGAGTATATTATTACTAATACTGCCTATTGCTTCAGGCTTAATTTTATTAATATCAGATCAACTAAAGGCCCGTTACATTGCCTTGTTTGCCAGTATCATTACTTTATTAGTTTCTCTATTCGTGGTCTTTAATTTTGATGCCTCCAATCCAGGTTTTCAATTCATTGAAAGTGTTCCCTGGATCACCAGTTTAAATGTTGAATACACGGTTGGTGTTGACGGTATTTCAATACTATTTTTGCCACTCACTAGTCTTCTATTTATTGGTGTTATCATCGCCTCATGGACTAGTATTCAAAGTATGCCAAAAGTTTTCTATGTGTTAATTTTATTACTTGAAACAGCCACCATTGGCATTTTTGTTTCTTTAAATACCATTCTATTTTTCTTTTTTTGGGAAATCACTTTACTGCCAATTTATTTTCTAATTAACTTCTGGGGCGTTGGCCCAAACCGTCGCTATGCTGCGGTAAAATATACCCTGGTCATGATGGCCGGTGGTATGCCGCTGCTTTTAGGCTTTATTCTACTTGCCTTCAATCATGCAAGCACCGGCTCAGGAGAATTAGTTTTTGATATTATTCAATTATTAAATAATCCATTGCCAGCAGAGTACCAAACCACTATTTTCTTT
>JADFVK010000203.1 GCA_015222495.1 Pseudomonadota bacterium | reverse complement strand
GAAAAGAATGTCATTAATCTTAGTGTTAAACTGGGTATATTATTACTGCTTTTCTACTGGTGCTTCAGCATTATCCAGCCATTCATAGTGCCTGTGGTTTGGGCTATAGTTATTGCCGTTTCCTTATACCCTATTTATCAGTTAATGCTGGGAAAACTCAAACTAAGTAGAGGTATAACTGGTACAATTTTTACGCTTATCGCTCTGGGGCTATTATTAACACCCGTATTCATGCTTTCAGGTTCCATGATTGATGGTATACAAAGTATTTCAAAATTATTGGAAGAAGGTACCTTAAAGGTTCCAAGCCCTTCTTTAGGAGTAAAAGAATGGCCCTTAATAGGTGATAAAGTCTATTCAATCTGGCTGTTAGCATCTGAAAATATTGATCAGGCCATTTTAAAATTCACACCACAATTAAAAATAATGGGAAAAACCATTTTTTCCGTGCTAATGGGTGGTGGAGCAGGAGTATTGCAATTCTTTATTTCTATTATTATCGCCGGACTATTGATGGTCAATGCTGAAAGCAGCATCAAAGCCGTATATGATTTGGCTCTAAAACTTTCTCCCCAGCATGGCATAGAATTCGCCACTATGTCAGCAGCAACAATACGTAGTGTTGCTCAGGGGGTCATTGGTATCGCCATGGTTCAGTCTGCTTTTATCGGACTGGGTTTCTGGGCAGTGGATGTACCCGGCGCAGGTTTATGGGCAATGCTAATCTTAGTTTTATCCATTGCACAATTGCCTCCCATGATAATCATTCTTCCCGTCATTGCTTATATGTTTTCTTTAGATGATATTTCAACTGTCACATTAGTATTATTTACTATATGGAGTGTATTTGGTGGATTACTGGATGGGATATTAAAACCTTTTGTCATGGGACGTGGTATGGATATCCCAATGCTGGTTATTTTATTAGGCGCTATTGGCGGCATGATTCTTTCTGGGATTTTAGGCTTGTTTACTGGAGCGATTGTTCTAGCCATCGGATATATGCTTTATACACAATGGCTGTCAAATAAAACAGATTCTATTTAAACTTAGCTCGAGTCGTCATAAATGAGAAAGAAAATAACCAAAGAAGATAACTTTACTTACCTATTATCCAGTCTCATTTTTTTACTTTTTAGTGGTGCCAGTGTTGATCAGTTTATGTCTGGTTACGGACAAAGTATCATACTACTGGCAACAATCATCACCATGGTGATTGGTGTCTGGAGTATTCGTTCTACCCGATATATTTTTAATATGGGCTTAGCCTTACTAACTCTGGCAGTACTCACCTCTTTACTGATAAATTTTTTAGATGTAAAAGAGCTTGAGTTTATATATATTTCTTTACTCCTATTATTTTTCCTTTTAACTTTAAAGCCAGCATTAGAACAGGCACTTTTTTCAGGTCAGATCACAAAAAATAATATCATCGGTTCTATCTGTATTTTTTTACTCTTAGGTCTCATATGGACTATGCTGTATTTACTTATCTCAGAATTCACTCCCAATGCATTCTCTGGCATAGAAAGCGCTGGCTGGAAGAAAAATTTACCTGATTTTATCTACTTTAGCTTTGTCACTCTAACCACTCTGGGGTTTGGTGATATATTACCCTTATCACCCTTGGCTCGTTTTCTGGTATATATGGAGGCAGTTGTTGGTATCTTTTATATGGCTATTGTGGTTTCCAGCCTTGTAGGTGCAAAGATGTCTGAATCACAGTCAGATAATTAAAATCAAGATTTTTACCACAAGAAAAAGTTAAATAAAGAGTACATTAGAGAGTTTTGTTGCTTAAAATAAAGCTAATATCTGAATTAAGCCAAATATAAATAAAGCGACTCGACTCATTATAGCTACACGAAAACTTTTAAGTGGGGTGCATACTAACACCTGTACCCTATAGTGTGTAATATTCAACATGGGGTAGGCTAGAATTGAAGGCTTGCAAACCTTTGTAAATACAATATTTAATAAAATGCAGACTTAGAAAAAAGATAAGATATATTGCGATAAATCAAAGAAAAACAGGCATATTAGTATATGCCTGAATAAAAATACTTAAAAGACTATAACAGCTTAAAAACAAGGTTTCTCAGGGGCATTCTGGAAACGCTCAATACTTTCCATAATTTCTACTTTCGCTTCTTCACAACCTACCCAGCCTTTAATTTTAACCCATTTACCCTTTTCCAAATCTTTATAATGTTCAAAAAAGTGAGCAATGGTATCTAATAAAGTGGGAGACATATCACGAAATGAACTTACTGTGGAATACATGCCTGTTAACTTATCAATAGGCACAGCTAAAACTTTGGCATCCATTCCTGCTTCATCTTCCATTTGCAGCATCCCAATCGCCCGGCATTGGATGACTGAACCAAACTGTAATGGTAATGGTGTAACCACCAGAACATCCACCGCGTCACCATCATCTGACAGCGTATGAGGAATATAACCATAGTTACAGGGATAAACCATGGCTGTACCAATAAAACGGTCCACAAACATGGCTCCCGTTTCTTTATCTACTTCATATTTTACCGGATCACTATGTGATGGAATTTCAATGATAACGTTAAATTCATTGGGTACATGTTTGCCGGTTGTTACTCGATCAAGATTCATTTCTATCCCCTTTAATATAAATTTTTATTATTGTACTGATAAATGTTCCAATGTATCAGCCTCTAGTTCCAGGCCAACTTCAAATCCAGGATTAAGAATAACACCATAACCACCGCCAATTTTCTCTATAACCCAGCTAAAATCTTCTAATAAACCACCTTCATAACCTGGATAATCCTTAACAAACTCTTTTGCTCTTTCCGGGCTGGTAAAAATTATCACCATTTCTACCCCCTCATCGTCTTTAAGCGATAAAGGAGTTACTTGTTTGGATTCTTGAAAACCACCGATGGTATGCTTATCTAAAACCGTCATAAAAACCTGCATATCCAACATTTCTTTTAAAAATTCTTCTCCACCAATTTCCCCATTTTGGGCTTGAATTATCTTTTTTCTAATTCATTTTCTGCTGTGAACGCTGACATAAATAATGACATCCTAATAATATAAAACGTATTTAATAAGTATTTCTTAGATGACAGAGATATTGGGTTAATACGATAAATTTCAATCTTTTCTTGCTTTTATTCTTTAAATCCATAAAACTCTAGAAAACACATAAAAAGGAATATAATGTCTCAATTTCAAAAAAACATTTTTACCAGTTTTTTCTTGCTAACTATATTGCTCACCTCATCCTGTGCTGAACTGGATTCACATGATAAATCTTATCGTTTCAATGATTCCATAACTCTATATAAAAATTCCTTAAGATGGGGGCAATGGACAAATCTTATTCAATTACAAAAACCTGAGCCCGGAGCTGACAATACAGACTTTGAAGATCCTGCACAATATAATCTAATAAAATTACAGAAAATTAAGGTCACTCATATTGAAGATATAGGCACTCAGATGGATTCAAATGAGCACAATGCAAAAACAATTTTTTTAGTTGAATTTCATTTTGACAATAGCTCTGTCATAACTCCTATACACCATACCGTAAACTGGTGGTATGATGAAGAGAATAACCTATGGTTTACCAATACAGCATTACCTAAAGAGTTTAAATTATCAGAAAAACAGCTGAAAACAATTAAACTATCACCTCATAAAAATTAAACTTTACTAGGCATTTTCAATAATTCAGCAATATTTTTCAAAGGCTCAGGGCGCCTGATCCCATACCCCTGAGCAAAATCAACACCTATTTTACTAATAGCATTTAAGATATCTTCATTCTCAACGTATTCAGCAATCGTTTTTAAACCCATAATTTGACCCACTTCATTAATAGATTTCACCATTGCCGCATCAACCGGATCAATTACTATATCTTTAACAAATAGGCCATCAATCTTCAGAAAATCTATATTAAGCTGTTTTAGATAACCAAAAGAAGACATGCCAGAACCAAAGTCATCTAAAGAGAATGAACAACCCAATGTTTTAATGGTATTTATAAAATGACTGGCAACACTGAGGTTTTGAATAGCGGCCGTTTCTGTCACTTCAAAACAGATTTTATTAGCTGAAAATTGATACTTTTTAAAATTTTCTGTTAAGTGGTGTAAGAATCGCTCATCCCCAAGAGAGTGACCGGAAAGATTAATACTGCACAATGTTACTTGTTTTGTAATTTCCGGGTTTTCATGCAGCCATGCAAAAGTATTTTTTACCACCCACTGATCTATTGCCTTAACACTATCATAATGTTCTGCTGCCGGTAAAAACTCCCCTGGGAGAATTAAATTATTCTGCTCATCCAGCATACGCAATAAAATTTCAAAATGCAGTCCCTTTTCCTCACATTTAATAGGAGAAATAAGTTGAAAATACAGTACAAAACGGTCTTCCAACAAGGCCTTATTGATGCGGGAGACCCATTGCATCTCACCTTTTTTCTGTATCATATCAGCATCATCATGCTGATAAACATGTACTCTATTTCGCCCCATATCTTTAGCCGCATAACAGGAAGAATCTGCCATACTCAATAATTGTTCAATATCGCGACTATCCTCATCAATCTGAACCAGGCCAATACTAGCACCTACACAAAATTGATGTTCTTCCCAGACAAAAGTATATTCCTGTATTCTCTGACACAAATCAGTTACTATAATTTCTGCTCTGTCAATAGGACAACTTTCCAATATCCCACCAAACTCATCACCACCTAAGCGCGCTAATATATCTCCCCGGCGTAATTTTTCTTCCAGAATTCTGGTAATCTGACATAGCAACTGATCCCCTGCCATATGACCACAGGTATCATTAATAATTTTAAAATTATCCAGGTCAATATAAAATAACGCATGGGTTATTTTATCTGTTTTACAGTGTTCAACAGATTGACGTAAGCGGTTTTCAAATTCAGCACGGTTAATTAAGCCTGTTAAGCTATCATGACTGGCCTGATAATTTAGATTTTGTTCCATTCTTATTGCATCACTCACATCATGCAATGCAATGACTGATCCAATCATACTGCTGTCACAGCTACGCATAGGAGAAACAGATTGTTTAACAGATATAACATAGCCATCACGATGAGCTAAAAATAAAGATTCGGCTGAACGATGGGGAACTTGTTCAGCAAAAACACGCTGTAAAATATTTTCACCTGGTTTTCTAGTATCTGCATTAAATAAATTTACTATTTTTTTAACTGGCTGACCTATGGCATCACTGCTATCCCAACCGGTAAGTTCTGTTGCTTTAGGATTAAGATAGGTCACTTGTTCATCCATATCCACTGTGATGACTGCATCATCAATTGAATCCAGAGTCACTAAAAACCTTTCTTTTTCAGCAAATAACAAGGCTTCTGATTGTTTACGAAAAGTAATATCTAAACCGTATGCCTGAACCAGAGAACGTTCTAATATCGGATGAAAGTTCCATAAAAACCACCGTCCTTCTACTTCAACTTCTATATTTTTCAAAGTTTCATTATTGCATAGGCATTGTTCAATTAGAAAACGTACATTATCCGGCAGGACACCAGGCATACCCTGCTCATCAAAACCTAAATCAGCAATCAATTCCACCATTGCCGGATTTGAAAAATAAATAAGAGCCTGCTCATTAAATTCAATAATTGGGGAAGGATTTAGCTCTGCAAAAAGAGCAAGGCGCTGTAATTCTTTTTCAGAATAACGTCGTGTGGAACAATCCTGAAAACTTAAAACAGTATAGTGTGAAACCTCATCTGAAGGTTTATGACTAAAATAATGAGCAATATTTCTGACATCCACATGCAAATAAATACCATTTTTTTGCACAAACCAAGCATCAACAATATCATTCTTTGGTAAATTTTTGCCAACATTAATAAATAGGCAGTTTTCTTTTTTATGTTGGTAATCAGCAGCTTGTCCACACAATAGAGAGTGCAGAAAATGACCTTCAATTTCAGATCGCTCATAACCTAAAATATTAAGCGCCGTACTATTAATATTTACAATAATTCCATTGGCATCAAGAACTAAAAGACCATCTGCCCAAATGTCCAATAACGGATGTGAGCTTAATAAACTTTCGTTATTTTCCAATGTTTTTCTTAACATTTTAGACCTGGTTCATCACTAATAAATGGTGGGGATCAATTTGTTCATCAATATCAGTAATCAAATTTTTAATTTGCCTATAATTATTATCTTTTTGCAAATCAAGCTCCAAAGGTGGTACAAGCACACTCCCATCTGAAGAATATAGTATTTTGACTATAGGTACTAGTGGTTTACCACGATTAACCTCAATAACTATTGCTTTTTCTTTAGTATTTAATTCAACAATAGAACATAAAGGGTAAATACCTAATAATTTGATTAACATTTCAACGTAAAACTTATCCAGTTTATTCTGTACAGACTCTTTATAAAACAATTTTAGTGCTTCTGCTGCAATGACACCAGGTCTATCTAACAAACCATGCACTGTTTCATCAAAATAATCTGCAATAATTAAAATTTTAGCCAATGGAGGAATCTTTTTCTCTGTTTTAGATACCGGATATCCAGAGCCGTCACTACGCGCATGATGGAGCATAATCAGCTCTTTAGTTAGCTCATCAATATCATTACTTTGCGATATAATCACATTAGAAAGCATTAAATGTTGACGTACAACCTTTATTTCATTATCTGTATATTGTTTAGCCTTACCAAATAAATTCAATGGTAGTTGCGCCCAGCCAATATCATGTAATAAAGCAGCCAGACCTAAACTACGCAGTTCTTCTTCTGCAACACCATCCTTAATAGCAATAGTTAATGCTAACGTCATCACACTAAAAGAATGTAAAAACAACTTTTCATCATATCTTTTAAAATTTATCAGAGTTAGCAAAGCCTGACTATTTCTAAGCAAACTCAAAACAGTTTCATCAATGACAGGAGATAAGGTTTCAACAGAAATAGCCTGCTGATCTTTTACGGCCGCACTTATCGCATTAAATGATAAATTAGCCTGCTTTTTTAATTTATTTGCCCGTTCCATTTCCTCATTAAGAGGCACACTGGGCTGTTCTAACTTATCTGAATAAGAAATATTTTCTTGCAGGTGTTCCGGGGTGGGTATAAATTCAACTTGTTCAGCAACATAAGAATGAGCAATAGTTTGCAGAGGATCTTTTTGTTGCTTTGACTGGCTTTGTTTTTCTGTCTGACTACTTTTTTGTGTAAGCAGCTGACTCTTATCTAAATCAATTGTTAATTTTTTTACACCGGCTTTTTTTAATAAAACAATATCATTATTAGTTTTTATAGACCGCCGATGCAATAAAAAGGGAGATTTTATCCAGGAGACATCCATTTTCACAATGAACATACCTATTTCTAAATTATCAATTGTTATTTTTTTTAACCTTGCCCCCATTCCTCAAAAACTCCCTTTATATTCTATTTTTATCTTATAATTTTTTATGCAATAGACTGATAATAAATACCATAATCACAAATATTGTTTTAACTGAACGTATAAAAAACAGAGACTTCCCATGAAAAAAGTCACGTGTATTCACTGAGCCTCCCATAAACCCCATAGATTTTTGCTTGATTTCATTATGACGAATACCAATAGCCGTCTGCACCGTTGACTTTGGTCTTAATCTTTTATTACGCATCAAAGATGCACTTCGAAAGATAAAAGCCAAAACAATTAGTACTATAGACCAGCCTGCAAAAAAAGAAAGTAATTCGGGCTGTTTATAGGCTGCAATTAAAGTTGCCAGAGTAAATCCCGATGCAGAGCCTAATAAAATATAGTTAATCACCGTCAATGGACTATGCCATTCCTGTAAAAACTTCAAACAGGCATAAATCATCCCTGTTGCAATATAGAGTGAAAATACAGCAACAGTGGCAAGTGCCCCAATAATCAAACTTAGATTAATACTTATAGAACCAATATTCATAATAGTCAAATCCCACTGCATAATATAAATAAGACCATATAAAAAATCAGCCCCACTCCGATCAGCGTGGTTAAAAAAATAACAGAAAAAGCTGTATTCATATCTAACTCCTAAAATTTGGATCTTTTTAATCCGTAGCAAGGGAGTCTGTTTAATAAACTATAGTCTATAGCACACTAAACTGAAATTATGTTATTATGAAGAGAGAATTAGAGCATAAGAATAATAAAAATTATGACTAGATTTATAATACCTTTTTGGTATTACTTCCTGATATCAGTAAGCTTGCCACAAATCTTATTTGCCAATGATTCTACTGACGATTTACTAGACTTAAGTTTAGAGGAACTAGCTCAGGTCAAGGTTCTCATTGCCACTGGTATAGAGCAGGACATCAAAGACGCACCAGCATCTGTTACCCTCATTACTGCCGATGACATCAAAAAAACAGGTGCCACTAACCTGATAGATGTATTAGAAGGCATCCCCGGAATTCATATCAAAACAGATAGTTTTGGTAATCGCCCCCTGATTCACATGCGTGGTGGAACCAGCCATCAAACCCTATTGATGGTTAATGGCAATCCCATGAAAGATCTGGCCTGGGCATTTGGTTTGTTCTGGAAAGGTTTACCCGTCAGTATAATTGAGCGTGTTGAAGTTATTCGTGGCCCCGGTTCTGCACTTTATGGTGCTGATGCCAGTACCGGTGTTATTAATGTTATTACCAAAACATCTGGAAAAATTGAAGGCACAGAAATGGGTATACGTGCCGGTAGTTTTGATACCCAGAACGGATGGTTGCAAACTGGTGGCAATATTAACGGTTTTGAGCTGGGTTTTACTGCTGATATTTCAACAACAGATGGTCATGATCCACATATTTCTTCTGATAGACAGGGCTTATCAGGTCACCCTGACTATGGCTGGGATAATTCTGATATTCGTTTTTCTATTGCTAAAGAAAACTGGAAGTTACTGGCTAACTATTCACACCATGATAATGT
>JADFVK010000202.1 GCA_015222495.1 Pseudomonadota bacterium | reverse complement strand
CATCAGCCTCCCCCTTTATGAAATGACAGTTCAAATTGCTTTAAAAAAAGGCTTTGCTGTTCTTTGGAATAATTTTCAAAGGTAAATGTGACTATTAGATGAGGAATTTTAAGAGAGGCGATAATACGGTCAGCTTGTTGCTTAAGTTTAATTTTTAAACAATTCTTTTTCCCAGGAATAACGATACTAGAATCATTAATTTCGTATTCTAAATCACTGGCAAAGACTTTAAATTGTTGGATAAATTCCTGATAACTATAGCCCATATCTTTTTCTACAGAAGAGCTGGAAACATAAGGCTTATCCACCAGCCACTTCCGGCCATAGAGCCAGGGTATCATTTTCCTTAAGCATAGTAGAATCTCTATCCGGCGGGCAGACAAAAACACCATTGAGAATTACCAAATAGGCTTCTTCCCGATCAATTTTAAAATAATCAATCGCCTGATGAACACTCATATTTTCATTAATTTCAACCGGCGCCTGATTTGCCTTAGCATGGTTAGGAAGATGTCGTTTTAGACTGGCAAAACATTTGAGAGTAATATTCATAAATAACCTTTTATCCTAGAAAACGCAGTGGACATCGTTACGAAATGTTCAAAAGTGCTGTAGATGGCTACTGCGTTTTCTAGGTTTATTATGCCTGAGACATTGAACTTGCTAAAAATGCTTCCATTAAACGACTGGGATCTTTCATCAAACGTTCTTTCCAAACTCCTAACTTAGCCTTGCCGCGGATCAGTCCACGCACCACACCTATATTCTGGGTATGCCCAAGACTGCTGACACCGACTAAATATTCATCCTTAAACTGCAATTTTAGATAACGATAGTTTTTCTTATCCAAAAGTACGGCTTCTTCCCCACCGGCAACCCCCATCCATTGTCCAAAGGAAGTAGAGATCAGTCCCATAGTATCAAGGATATTCATATTAATACTACCATGATGCTCACAGCTATTGGATTTCACCATATTGATCGCTGCAATACGACCATGCTCAACTGCCGTTGGCTGAATAGCCTGTATATGCCAGGATTGATCAGAAAAATCCAGTCCCTGAGCCACATCTCCTGCTGCATAAATATTATCTATATTCGTTTGTAAAAATTTATTAACCATAATTCCCTGATCCAGCTCAATACTGGAATTTTCCAGAAAACTCATATTAGATTTAACACCTGTCGCACAAATCACCAAGTCAGCTGATAAAGTTTCTGACCCCTTTATTGCCACCTCTAAAGCATCCCCTGTTTCACTAATAGAAGACACCTGACAACTGGTAAGAATCTGCACACCCTTAGATTCACACCAGGACTTCAATAAACCACCGGCAGTATCATCCATCATTCTAGGCACCATTCGATCACCCATTTCTACCACAGTTAGATGAACACCGCGTTTCAATAAAGATTCAAGAATAATACAACCAATAAAACCTGCTCCCATTAATACCACAGAAGAACCCGCTACCGCTTTTTCAGCAATACGACGTGCATCTTCCAATGTCCAGCAATTATGTACACTGGCTAAATCAATACCTTCAATAAGTGGAGAAATAGCAGATGCACCTGTGGCAATTAAAAGTTGATCATAGCTCAGGCTCTGACCATTTGATAAGGATAAACTATTGTCATCAGCATTCACTTCAGTCACTTTTTCAGAGACTAAGTTAATATTCAGATGAGTATAATGCTCATTATTATGGCGTAAATAAGTCCCGGATTCAGGTATTTTTTCTGCCAGTAAATAAGGAATCGCCATACGTGAGTATGGTGGTTCTTGCTGCCCTGTAATCAGGGTAATTTCTGCCTCTTGATCCAGCTTGCGAATCGTCTCACAGGCAGTGACACCAGATGGACCAGCACCGACTATAATATAATGCATATAGATGATTTTCCTAATATGTTTGCGATGGTTTGGTATTAAGGAAAAAGCCACCCCCCTCCCAACCTTTACTACTTTGTTTACAAAGTAGTTATCCAGCGCCCCCCTAAACAGCCAGGAGGGAGGAGCTTTAAAAGCTTACTAGCAACAACTCTGGTAGTGATAAGGATCGTTAAAATTTAACTTAGACCCAATTTCTTACGAGTTTCCTCAGTCGGCACACCATCAGTGCTCCAGCCTCTTAACTCATAGTACTCAGGCATCATTTCCTCTACCTTGGAAACCAGGCCTTTTGCTGGTCCTGTTTTTGCAGCTTCAGTACGTAAACGTGCAGGTAGGGTATCATCAGCACTGGTAATACCGGCTTTAAGATTAAACTCACGTTCCAGATTCCAGATTCGTTCACCCACTTCAGCCAGACGCTCAGCCGTCCAGCCACCACCACAGGCAGCTTCTACCTGAGGAGCAATATTATCCAGACTCCAGGCAAAAGTGGTAAACAAACAAATACCACTGGAATCCACTGCACCGGTTGCATCTTGAAAAGCTTTCACTAGACCAGGCTTGCCTTCCGCTGTCAGTGGATCAGTTTTTTCTGGTATACCGAGTACTTCAGAAGCCACAGTATAACCACGTACATGACAGGCACCACGATTAGAAGTAGCATAATTCAAACCGATACCCTGAATACCTCGTGGGTCATAAGCTGGAAATTCCTGTCCCTTAACCGTCATAGACAATTCAGGCCGGCCATACTTTTCACATAAGCGTTTTGAACCTAAAGCTAAATCCACGCCAAAGCCTTCATTTGCTGCAACCCAATCAGCTGCTTTAGTCAGAGCTAGTGCAGAACCAAAGTTAAACTCGATACCACCAGTTTGTTCTTTCGTTAATACACCATCTTCATACATTTCCATGGCGGCAGCAACCGTTGCACCAAAAGTAATGGGATCAAAACCTTCCTCATTACAGATAAAATTGACATAAGTTAATGCATCCAGATCATCCACACCATTATCAGCACCTAAAGCCCAGGCTGCTTCATATTCTAAACCACCGGAATTACCCCAGTATTGCGATTTATTTTCTACCGAGAAGTGCCCCTGATCAATAGTTGAGATTCGACCACAGGCAATAGTACAACCAAAACAAGCCGCATTGGTGGTTAAGTTTGGCTTACCATCTGACTTTCTCGGTTCATGCATGGCTTCACCGGAAATAGCATGGGCACCATCAAATTGCACATCCTTCATATTATGAGCCGGTAGAGCACCAATTTCATTGATCACATTCATCAACACCTGAGTACCATAGGCTGGTAAGCCCTGTCCTGTTACTGGATTTTCTGCCAAAACAGCTTTACCCTCATTTACAGCTTTCATAAAGCCTTCAGGATCAGAGATATTTCCCACGCCCTTAGTACCACGTATTGCCACAGCTTTCAGATTCTTGGAAGCCATTACACTACCCACACCCGAACGTCCTGCAGCTCTATGTAAATCATTCACAATACCGGCATAAAAACAGCCATTTTCCGCAGGACGACCTACAGCAGCAATACGTAATAGTGGATCCTGATGTTTATTATGTAACCATTCATCAGTATTCCATACCGATGTTCCCCATATCTCATCAGCATCCAGCAGTTCAGCCTTATCATTTTCCACATAAAGATAAACCGGCTTGGGTGATTTTCCTTCAAAAATAACCATGTCCCAACCAGCATTCTTCATTTCAGCACCAATAAAACCACCTGAATTTGAACAGGCAATGCAATTCGTTAAAGGCCCCTTAGTAACCACCACATAACGCCCTGCTGTCGCAGCCGAAGTACCGGTTAAAGGTCCGGTTGCCATAATCATTTTATTTTCAGCACTTAATGGGTCACAAGCTGGATCAATTTCTTCTGATAGATATTTAGAAGCGAGTCCTCGTGAACCTAAGTAATCATTTTTCCATTCTTCATTCAGTGATTCTGTGGTAATTTCAGCGGTAGTTAAGTTAACACGTAATAATTTTCCTGCCCAAGACATATATTTCTCCTTTAAGCATTTGCTGTGTTTGTTGATGATGAATTATCAGTTTCAGTTGCCCACTGACGCATTTTATCCAAACCAGTTTGATCGGCATCAACATAAGTGATTGCCTGGGTAGGACAAGCTTCTACACATTTTGGGTTACCACCACATAGGTCACACTTAATCACTTTACCAGAACTCTGGTTATAGTTAATCGTACCAAATGGACAGGAAATCGTACAAACCTTACAACCCACACAACTGCTTTCATTTACTTCCTTAGCCCCGGTCACAGGATTTAAACTAATCGCATCAACCGGACAGGCCTGCTGACACCATGCTTCAGAGCATTGCGTGCAGGTATAGGGCACAAAACGTCCTTCCTGATGAAAGGTAAAGACTTTAATTCGGGATTTTGAAGGATTAAATACCCCTTCATTCTCATATGAGCAAGCCAGCTCACATTGTAAACAGCCAGTACATTTATCTGGATTAATAACAAGGGACTTTTCCATAAAGGACTCTCCGTAGCTTATTGTAAATAATTTTTTATTATTGTGTTGTTGATGATGCTTCTACTGGTACAAATAAGGTTTGACCATGTTTTTTAAATTGCACAATTAATTGCTGAGCCTGCTTGGACCTTAACCATCTAATCAAAGCATTGGCACCGACAACATTAATATCTGTATAACGTTCAGGATTGACAGCAATAATACCATAAGGATTGAATAAAGAAACATCTCCCTGATAAAGAATTTGTAAATTCACTTTATCCTGATAGCTTAACCACGTACCTCGATCAGTTAAAGTATAAGCACCTAACTCATCAGCCATTTGAATCACCTTACCCATGCCCTGACCAATTTCTCGATACCATTTTCCCTGAGGTTCAATTTGTGATGATTGCCAGATTTTTATTTCTTTTTTATGTGTACCCGAATCATCACCACGGGAAATAAACAGGGATTGGCTGGACTGAATTTTTTTAAAAGCCATTGCAATAGAGGTAGAATTTTTTATCGTAGCAGGATCTGTTGTATCACCAATCACTACAAAATCATTATGCATCACAGGATAACGTTTTAATCCATAGCCATTTTCAACAAATGTTTGTTCTGCCTGCAGAGCATGAACTAAGAGGACATCTACATCTCCATCTTCACCCATGCGTAAAGCCTTGCCGGTTCCAACAGCAATTACATGAACTTTATAGCCGCTTTCACCTTCAAAAATAGGTAGTAAATAACTCAATAAGCCAGAATTTTCTGTACTGGTTGTTGTCGCAAGACGGATTATTTTATCCTGATTCGATAAAGTTTTAAGAGGGGTATCTATAGCAAAAGCAACATGGGATAAAAAGATTAATATTAAAGCATAAATAATATTAGAAAATATCATTGTATTTTTAATGAGGTAATTATAAGTCAATTAAACAACCACTGGTAACTGATATATCTCTTAATTTCATATTTTTCATACGATAGAATTAATTCAAATCATTATAACAATAATAATCGCCACAAAAACAGCATGATTTTTAATAATTGTTAAATCTAATTTGACAAAATTTAACCATCAACTATGCTTAAATAGAAGCTTCTTAAAAAATAAGGGGAATATTATGTCAGAACAGAAAAATGAAAACAATATAGAAAATGAACAAATATCATGTGATATTTGTCTTAAAGAAATTCCCATATCTGAAGCAAAAAGTGAGGAAGCAAATGACTATGTTGCTCATTTTTGTGGACTGGAATGCTATGATCAATGGCGCAAGCAGGACACCTCAGATAAGGATTAGAATTTAAGCAATCTGTTCAATTATACTACCAAGAGCACTACCTCTGGCCAGTTCAGTATTTGCATTGTAACTAATGGGTGGTGACTGCGGTACAGATTCAAAGCTTGTATCAACAGGAGTTTTTTCAACGGCAACTTGTTCACTGGAATCATCTACAATCTTTGAGCGATCAGAGGATTCTAAATTATTTTTCTCATATAAATCCTGAGTTTTTTGTGCCTGAGTCTTAGTCAACTCTTGAGAAAGTTGTTTTTTATCTATAGTTAATTGCTGATTTTCTTTGGATAATAATTTATTTTCCGTATTGAGACTGGAATTTTCACGACTTAAAGAACGGTTCGCATTTTTAAGAATTTTTTCACCTTGACTTGGTACATTAGCATCCACAGTCTTCTGAGCAAGCTTTGCACTTGCAGCAAATAGACT
>JADFVK010000201.1 GCA_015222495.1 Pseudomonadota bacterium | reverse complement strand
CCCGTAGAATGACTACGAATAAAGCCAAAATATCCAGTAAAACCCTTTATCTACAGCACTTTTGAACATTTCGTAACGATGTCCACTGCATTTTCTAGGATTAATTATCTTTGTGACAAATTCTGTTCTAGCTTCAACTTCTTTAATTTACTCTGTTGATAGTTATGTGCAGATTTGGCTACAGAGCCCGTATTTCCAGTTGCCAGCCATTTTTTAATGCGGTATGCATCTCCTGTCGGGCTACGCTTACCAAATGAATCCAACAAAACCATTACAACATCTTTATTATTCACCTTGGTCACCATAACCAGGCAACGACCTGCTTCATCCAGATAACCCGTTTTACTTACTTTTACATTCCATTTACCACCACGAACCAAAGCATTGGTATTGGTATAAGCTAAACGATAACGGGGTTTCTTAAAGTTAGCCGTATAGACTTTTGTAGTGGTATATTTTCTAATGGTTGAATATTTAGCTGCTGCAACCATCATCTTGCTTAAATCACTGGCAGTAGAGACATTTTTCTCAGACAAACCACTTGAGTCCACAAAATAAGAATATTTCATTCCCAGTTGACGAGCTTTCTTGTTCATTGCTTTTACAAAGGCAGGAAGACCGCCAGGATAATTATGGCCTAGAGCAGCAGCCGCAAGATTTTCAGAAGACATGAGAGCTATTCGAAGCACATCACCACGACTGAGTGTAGAGTCAATACGAATTCTGGAATAATAATTATTAATATTAATTTTATCCTGCTTTCTAAAACGAATTTTCTCTTTCAAGGATAGTTTAGAGTCCAATACCACCATTGCAGTCATTATTTTTGTGATAGACGCTATGGGCATAATAATATTAGCATTCTTTTTTAGATAGGTTCGACCACTTTTTAAATCTACAACAGCAGCACTTACTGAAGCAAGATTCACTATTTTTTTAGACAGAGCATCTTTTGAACTGGCAGCATGAACATTGGAAATAGTGAAAAAGATGAGGGAAAGAAAAATTATTAATAGTTTAGAATAATTTTTTATTTTAAAAATATTAGTTTTCATTATGGTATGAATCACTTTTGAGTATTATACGTTTAACACTGGATTAACCCACGTATTGTAATACAATTAACGATAAAACATTAGTTAAAATTGAACTATTTCACGTAAAACAGCCGTCGCATAACTACCACTTGGTAATGAAAAACTTAGAGATATATTTTGTTTTTTATATGAGTCTTCAACTGAATATGAGTCTTCAACTGAGTGTGAACCTTCAACTGAATATGAGTCTTCAACTGATGAAAATCCTTCATTAGAAATACTTAAGTTTTCAGGAAATAGCCTGGATGCACGACGTTCTTGTTTTAATCCCTGATTTTCAAGTCCCTGACACCAATTAGATAAAGATTCAGCAATTGCCTGCTCCATTACTAATAACTGCTTAGATGAAGTTAACTTCCCTCTTCCCCATAAAGCAGTGGTTGGGTGAATATCATTTTCTGCAAAACGTTTCAATAATCCCTCATCAATGCTTTCCGCCAGAAAAACTGAATGTGTACCATTGAGCATCATTACATCACCTTCCAGCAAAGTATTCCAACCAAACTGTACTATTCTTTGTGAAAGCATCTGATTAAATACCATAGAGCGTGCTGCAGAAAGAATAATACTTCTTTCTGCTCGTTTTTTTATTTTCTTTCCATCACGAAACCAGCTTATAGCACGAGATAAATTATTATAACTATGGCCAAAACGCTGCTGAGCAAAATAATTGGGTACACCAGTGTGTTTTATCTGTTCAACTTTTTTACTAATGTCATCATAATATTTTACATCAAGCTCTCGTAACACGATATGAAACTGATTATGTTTGATCGAACCACGTTTTAATTTTCTACGATGATAGGTTTGTTTAATAATTTCACAGCCAGTAACATCGAATGTTTCCCAATCGGGTTCATCAATACCTTCCAGATTCACACTCAGCCATTGATAGGTCACCGCATTTCTATCTTTTAAACCTGCATAACCAATATTCTTTGCTTCTACCCCTGCAAAGCGAGCTAATTGTCTAATCAGCCACTCAGTATTGGTATCAGTTTTTTTAATATAAAGAAAAGCATGAGTGCCCTCCCCTTCAGGCTCAAAACTAAGAATTTCACGGACAATAAAATCCTCTGAACTTTGCTTAAATTCTACAAAGGCTTCAGGCTTAGTAAAAACATAAGCCAAATCTTCTACTTTGATAATGGGATATTCTTCAGCGGATAAATCTTCAGTCATATTATATTGTAGTCTATGGTTTAGATTGAATACAGACCACTGCATGAGCTGCAATCCCTTCTTTTCGACCCGTAAAACCCATCTTTTCTGTGGTCGTTGCTTTGATATTAATTTGTGATAATTCAATTTGTAAATCTTCACATAAACACAAACGCATAGCTTCAATATGAGGAGACATCTTTGGAGATTGAGCAATAATCGTCATATCAATGTTAGCAATCAGGTATTGTGCATTAAAAACTGACTGCATCACTTTACGTAATAAAATTCGACTATCAATATTTTCAAATTCACTGGAGGTATCAGGAAAATGCTTTCCAATATCACCTAATGCCAGGGAACCTAATAAGGCGTCACACAATGCATGAATTAAAACATCACCATCTGAATGGGCCAATAAAGAATGGGAATGAGGAATTTTAACGCCACCAATAATAATACCTAAATTATCAGCTTCAGCTGAAAACCTATGGGCATCATAGCCATGGCCTATTCTTATCATATTGATATCACTTCATGTTGTGCTGAGAGAAACATTTCAGCCAATTGCAAATCTCCGGGATGGGTAATTTTAATATTATTAGCAGATCCTTCAACCATTTTTGGTTTTAGACCCAAAAATTCAATAGCAGAAGCTTCGTCCGTTACCAGTTCATTATTTTCAATAGCCTGCTCCAAAGCATTCTTCAACAAACCAAGTGGGAACATTTGCGGTGTCAAAGCACGCCAGAGATCATTACGTTCAACAGTTTCCAATACCTGTTGCTCAGCATTACAGCGTTTAACAGTATCAGACATAGGCAAGCCCAATAAACCACCGCTTGCTGTCTCACTCAATTGTGTCATTAATCGGTCAATATCATTGCTGTTAATGCAAGGACGAGCAGCATCGTGAACCAGAACCCAGTCCTGTTCAGTAATATCGATTTTTTTTTGCTTAGAGAGATAGGTCAAAGCGTTTAGGACCGAATGACAGCGTTCACTACCACCTGGCGCCTGTAGAATAGGCTTATGATTTTCAAGTTCAGATTGCAATTCCTGCCAATAAGGATCCCCCTGTGTAATCGCCACAACAATACCACTAATTTTAGGGTGTTGTAAAAATACAGAGAGAGTCTGTTCTAAAACTGTTTTACCGGCTAAGGGCAAGTATTGCTTAGGGACTTTACTCCCCATTCGTTTGCCCACTCCAGCAGCAGGAATAATAGCCCAATATTGTTTATCAGAATTAATAGCAGGAGAAATCATTTTTTACTTTCAGTCACATGAAAGAAAACTTCATCTTTTTGAATCATGCCCAGTTCAGTACGTGCCCGCTCTTCAATAGCATCAAGACCATCTTTCAGATCGATCACCTCCGCCTGCAAAGCATCATTACGCTCACGTAAAACTTTATTTTCTGCTTTCTGCAATTGAATGGCTATTTCTAATTGCCTGACGTCATAGACACTACCCTTACCAACCCATAGATCATATTGCAGGATCAAAATTAGAACTAATAAAATTGCAATAATATAATTCATCTAGGCTTGACCAGGGCAATAATTATTTATTTCAAATTATAAAAAGTATCTTTACCGGGATATGTAGCCTTATCACCCAGCTCTTCATTGATACGAATCAGTTGGTTATATTTGGCAATTCTATCAGAACGAGATAAAGATCCTGTTTTAATCTGACCACAAGAAGTAGCTACTGCTAAATCAGCAATAGTGGTATCTTCAGTTTCACCTGAACGATGAGAAACCACGGCAGTATAACCAGCATCTTTTGCCATCTGAATCGCTTCTAAGGTTTCAGTTAAAGTACCAATCTGATTCACTTTAATCAGGATTGAATTAGCAATGCCTTTATCAATACCTTCTTTAAAGATTTTTGGATTGGTTACATAAAGATCATCACCCACCAATTGAACTTTCTTGCCCAGTTTTTCAGTCAGTAATTTCCAACCATCCCAATCATTCTCATCCAGACCATCTTCAATGGTAATCAATGGATATTTTTCAACCCAGTTGGCTAAATAGTCAACCATTTCAGCAGAAGATAATGCTTTATTTTCTGACGCTAATACGTACTTACCATCTTTATAAAATTCTGAACTAGCTGCATCAATGCCCAGGAATATATCTTCACCTGCCTTATAACCAGCCGCTTCAATCGCTTCTAAAATCACTTCAATTGCGGCTTCATTAGAAGGTAAATCCGGAGCAAAACCACCCTCATCACCTACTGCTGTATTCAAACCTTTACTACTTAAAACTTTTTTCAACGCATGAAAAACCTCAGTACCATAACGAATTGCTTCATCTATTGATTTTGCACCGGTTGGCAAAATCATAAATTCCTGAATGTCCACATTATTATCAGCATGCTCACCGCCATTAATAATATTCATCATTGGCACAGGCATAGTGAAAGGACCTTCACCACCTAGTTGAGTATAAAGAGAAACATTATTTGCCTTAGCTGCTGCATGTGCAGTCGCCAAAGAAACGGCCAATAATGCATTAGCACCCAAACGTGCTTTATTATCCGTACCATCCAATGCAATCATTTTATTATCAATGCCGCTTTGATCATCAGCACTCATGCCCACAATCGCATCTTTTATTTCACCATTAACATTATTAACCGCTTTTAAAACACCCTTACCCAAAAATCGGCTTTTATCACCATCACGTAATTCAATCGCTTCCCGCGCACCAGTTGAAGCACCAGATGGTACAATAGCACGTCCCATCACACCACTTTCTAAAATAATATCCGCTTCTACCGTTGGATTTCCACGTGAATCAATCACTTCCCTTGCTTTTACATCAGCTATCGTCAT
>JADFVK010000200.1 GCA_015222495.1 Pseudomonadota bacterium | reverse complement strand
CTCAAAAGCAAATTCATTGGATAATATGAAGATGCAAAGCACAAAACTATCAAACCATTGGGAAGATTCTGTTCCCAGCACCTCTGATGTTGAAGAAACTAAACCATATATTGATGAGCTGCAGCAAAATCAACTTATTCAACGTATTAAAACACTGCTTATAGAACAAAATGCGGTACTGGTTGCACACTATTATACCGATCCTGTCTTACAGCGTTTAGCAGATGAAACTGGTGGCTGTGTTGCAGATTCTCTGGAAATGGCACGTTTTGGAAAAGAAAGCTCTGCACAAAAAATTATTGTTGCCGGCGTCAAGTTTATGGGAGAAACAGCCAAAATTCTTTCTCCTGAGAAAAAAATTGTTATGCCTGATCTGGAGGCGACTTGTTCTTTAGATTTAGGCTGTAGTGCAGAAGATTTTATTCCCTTTTGTGATGAACACCCTGATCGGGTGGTGGTGGTTTATTCTAATACCAGTGCTGAAGTCAAAGCTCGTGCTGACTGGATTGTCACTTCAGGTATTGCCAATCAGGTGATTGAACACCTGGCTGAACAGGGTAAAAAAATTCTCTGGGCTCCGGACCGTCATCTGGGTAAATATATTCAAAGTGTTACTAAGGCTGACATGCTGCTATGGCAGGCCTCCTGTATTGTACATGATGAATTCAAAGCCGATACTCTATTTGCCTTAAAACAAAAACATCCTGAAGCTAAAATTTTAGTACATCCAGAATCAGCATACACTGTGGTAGAAATGGCTGATGTGGTTGGCTCCACAACGCAATTGATCAATGCAGTTAAATCAATGGATGCGGATACTTTTATCGTCGCTACTGATAATAGAATTTTTTACAAAATGCAGCAGGCAGCCCCGGATAAAACCTTAATTGAAGCTCCTACTGGTGGTATAGGTGCCAGTTGTACCATGTGTGCTCATTGCTCCTGGATGGCAATGAATAGTCTGCAGGGTGTTTTACATGTGCTGGAAAATGATATCAATGAAATCATCGTGGAAGAAAAAGTTCGTGTGAAGGCATTTGAGTCTACTCAACGCTTATTAGACTTTGCCGCCAGCCTCAAATAAATGACTAAAAGTCTTATATCCAATGAGATATTTAGCTCTAAGAAAGAATTTCGCCATCTTTTCGAACAGGGCTTAGTCAATCTCCTTAAACATGATGAATTAGGTGTTTTTATTCTGGTCATGGCCAATGCCTGCTTTGATCAGCATGTACATAATTATACCAATGAGGCCCTACTAGAAAAATATCATCAGCTGGTTAAAAGATATCAATTTCTATTAGTGGACGGGCAAATATTAACAGAACCTGAAGATGATATTCTGGTTTTTCTTAAACTCATGGCAATGGGCTTTGACAAAGTCAGTCAGACAGAATTTCGTCAAACTGAACAATGGGAATTACAATTTAACCATATTCGTTCATTACGACCGGCACGCATCAGTAAAAACTTGGTCGAAGGCATTAAGTTAAATTTTAATCCTGATGGATTTCACTTTAATAAACCTTTTTTACAAAAAGAGTGTTTCTGGTCAGGAGAATTAAACCACAAACATCTGGATATTTTTTATAATAAATTTCCCTTTGCCCGTTTTCATTCCCTATTAGTCCCGGATAGAGAAGCCTGTTTAGCACAATATCTGACACTGGAATATCATCTATATATCTGGCAGATTACTACAGAGTTATCACTCACTCTTCCTGGTATTGGGATGGCTTATAATTCCTATGGTGCATACTCATCTGTAAACCACCTACATTTTCACCTTTTTATTAAAGAGCATCCATTGCCTGTTATGGATCCTATCTGGGTACACAATGGGGGAAATAAAAGCTATCCCATTGATTGTCATATATTTGAATCAGCACAAGAAGCATGGCACTTTATTGATTCATTGCATCAGCAGGAAATTAGTTACAACCTAATATATTTACCAGGAAAAGTCATTTGCCTTTGCAGAAAGCATCAAGGCAGCTACTCAGATGCATCCTGGAGTAGTGGTTTTGCCTGGTATGAAGTGAGTGGAGGTTTCACAACATTTAATCATACTCAGTTTATGTCTCTTGACTGCCAGCAGCTTGAACAGGAATTATCCTTACTAAAGCTTGATAATGATAAGACTTAGCACCACTTCTTTGTAATAACTACCAACATAAGAGATAAAGAAATTATGTCAAATACACAGAATTTTGGTTCCATGATCCGTAAAATAAGAACAGCAGACGAATGTGTCGCTATGGTCAAGGATCTCAGAGAAGATGTTTTCGATTTACGTGAAGCCGTAGAATATGATCCCGATGAGATGGGACGAGCAGGTATTATTGTTGAGCCCTTAGAGAAGATTGTAAATGCACTTTATGAATCTTTTGCCGATGGTAGTTATGAGTTTAAGGATGAAGATTTACCTTATATGACCATTATCAAAGAAAATAATTATACTGCTATTTTACCCATGCTAAACCTACTCAAAGAAGTAAATCGTATCCATAGAAATGGACTGGATATTGACTAGTGACTACTCCATCTGAACATACTCAATATTGTAGTCATTGCGGTAATGAAATTGAAGAAAATGCCGGAAGTTGTTCTGTGTGCAATGCTCCCACACACTTTCATGGCAAAGACTGGCAGAAGAAAACGCCGAGAAATTTTATACTCTACTTTATTGGGCTGGTTATTTTTTGTTTTTTAGTGATGTTCATAGCACCGAGATAGCTACTCTGATACATCTCCGTGTACCATCATTAATAATTCTGCCTCACCACGAGACATATCACAGGTTTCCATTAACTCATCAATACTCGCACCTTTTTGAGCCAGTGCTATGGCCTGTGTCATAGATTGTGAACCCTGATCTTTCAGATCAAATTCTTCCTGGCGATCATCTAATTCTTTAATTTGTCCCGCCAGAACATTAATTCTTTTACCTACACCATAGGCAGCATTGGTCATAGTTTGTAACTCATGAGCCAACTCTTTAAGCTGTTTTTGCTGCATGGCAGTATATTGCTTAACTTGTTTAAGTTCAGCATTTGACTTGTACACAGACTTACTTAGGGTATTAACATAATAAGCCAGATATAAGAATAAAATTAATAAAATAATCGTTATAATAAAGATTAGAGTGGTAATTTCCATTTACATCAGTACCTCTATCACCTGTTTAAACTAGGTGCCTTGTAACTACTCACCATGAATATTGTAAAGTCTTGCGGTTGCTTGTTTTTAGGACTTAGAACTGTCTGAACGTAGTGAGTTTTCTAAGTCCTAAAAACAAGTGACCACAAGGCTAAACTGTAAATTGCTACTGAAAAGTTGAGTAATTACGATTCCTTAAGTTATTTAGGTTTAACCAAGGCTTCTAGGCATATTCATCAATATGCAATACTCTAACATTTTTTTCATCATTATCCAGCTTCTTTTGTTGAATAATATCTTCATCTTCCAGTTCTTCCTGAGCATCTGTTTCATCAGCATCTTGCTGCTCATCTGCAGATAATTGTTGCTGCTTTTTTTTATGCTGCTTTTGCTTTTGCTGCTCCCCCGGATAATGCCTCTTTTCTCTCACCAAAGGCATTGGAGCTAATGATGTAAGAGCTCGAATATCTCCTGACATAATAATCCTCCTTTAAACCTAAAAACACAGGGCATAATGCTCTTGATCTTACTTCCCCCTTTTATAAAGGGGGACTGAGGGGGTTTGAAGGATTTGACTTTAATATACAAACTCAAAATCAAAAGACCCAACCCCCTCAATCCCCCTTCTAAAGAATGGGGAAGCTAAAAGCCTATAAAATATCCATTTCAGCCCACTCATCATCACTAAGTACTTTTTCAACATCCACTAAAATCAGTAATTCACCATTTTTACTATGTACACCCCGAATATATTTTGCACTATCATCATTACCAACATTCGGTGTTGACTCTATTTGTGACTGCAGGATATCTGCTACTTCAGCAATACTATCCACTAACAAACCCACGATTTGATCATTGGTTTCAATAATAATAATTCTTGATTCTTCATTAAAATCAGCCGAAGTCAGTCCAAAGCGTGCTCTGGTATCCAGCACCGTGACAACATTACCGCG
>JADFVK010000199.1 GCA_015222495.1 Pseudomonadota bacterium | reverse complement strand
TCTTCAACTACGCTTTTTGCATTATCACTGATAGTTAACCAATTAATGTATTTTCCATCAGTTGTACCTCCACCAGCATTGCTATCATGCCAACCTGACGCATCAACACTTGCAGTTTTAAGACTACCTGATAAGAGATCACCCATAATTTCTGTGGTGAATGTTTCCATTCCACAATCAGTATGATGGATGACAAACCATTCTTTAGTACCAAGTAATTTATATGAAATTACAAGTGAACGAATAGCATCATCACTTGCTCTACCACCTGCATTGCGAATTACATGAGCATCACCTTCAGCAAGACC
This sequence comes from Pseudomonadota bacterium, assembly GCA_015222495.1. Taxonomy (GTDB): domain Bacteria; phylum Pseudomonadota; class Gammaproteobacteria; order GRL18; family GRL18; genus GRL18. Next base: position 3,466 of record JADFVK010000199.1, on the reverse strand, counting down.
TGCATATTTAGCTGGATCTAAGCGAGCATCCATACAGGTAAGAATGGCAAATTGTCTGCCTGGAGGCATGGGTAAATTGCCCTTGCTACCAAAATTTGCCATATAATCAGCATTTGCTGATATTACTTCATCTACTAATTTACTCATTTTTATTCTCCTTTGGATTGCCTCATATTATTTTTATTAAAGACTCCAACTGCGGCGATTGGAAATCTAGCAAGTTATTCTATTAAGCTTTATGTTTTTTAAATCACCATAATATAGACGCAACAAATAGCTAATTTATTCCATTTATGTTGCCCTAAAAATAATGATACATATTCAGTCTGTTATTATTTCATTTCTATAGTTCAATAAACCATTTAAGTCAAGATGGGCAGTTAGTTACTTGAGGAAATTGTCAGCTTACAGTGCTTGACCGCCCGATTAGGGTCGAATCCTGCTGGATCAGAAAATCTTCTTGCATCTTGTTTTGAACAATTGTGAATGGTCGCTATCTGGAAGTGATGTCTTGAACTGGCAAACTCTTTGAATAGCAGGTATAGGTCAGAACCAACGTGGTAAAGAAATCTCCAAGTTTTTTCAGCCAGTAAAAATTCGAATTATCATATAACGATCGGTCTTTGTACAAAGCACTAATTTGGAGTATTTTTAAAAGTTGAGATCAAGTAAAAAAAACAGCTACTTATAAACGAAATTTTATTCATCATTCAGATTTGTCAATATGGTGGCTTTCGAACCAAAATCGATTATTTAAGCAGATTGAACAAAATAAGAATACACCCTTCCCAGCACTAGTTAATCTTGTTTTACTTCATAATCATCTGATAACGTTTTCATAAATGTAACGATAGCCTCTTCTTCAGCGTCAGTCAGTTTCAGATCGCCCATTTCACTGGTGTTCATATTAATAGAAACTTCGGGTGCAGGCCAGCAACTCTCTTTCTCATCAGGACTACCATGTTTGCATGGTTTCAGTGAATCCCTGGTATTATAAAAATGAACAATCTCTTTCAGACTCTTGAAATATCCATTGTGACCATAGGCTTTAATGAATTGTGAATTAGGACGTTTATCCACGTTTCGCAGAGTTGGAACCTTATGTTTGCCCAAATTTTCCTCAGATAAATATTGCCATTGTGAACGGGTCGCTAGAAATGCCCCCAAACCATTATCAATCCACTGTTTACCTTCCAGATTAAATTGATGCTGGGTATAAAACGGATTCTCCGGATTGCGAGGAAATCCCAGATTATCATAGGTAAAGTCTGTAAATAGTGGTGGCACATCAGGATCACTGGAAGTACTGGGGTGACAATTAGCACATTTTCCTTTGCTATTAAAAAGTTTCAGTCCCTCAAGCTCCTGAGCAGTGAGTTTCACTTTTCCTGCCAAATAATAGTCATATTTGGAAGTAAAGCTATTGACCTTTTCAGACGATTCAAACGCCGCAATAGTGAGAGCGATCTCATCATAAGTCTTACTTATTTGTGCCTGAATTTTAGTATCAAAAGATAAGGTATTTATATCACCTTCACAGAATGCTTTAATCGTATCAGACCACGAGATATTACAACTGACTGGCCAGTGCTGTTTAAATTGTTCTGAGTAAACGCCTGTACAGACGCGATGCACAATACAGGCACTATTTGCTAAAGCATGTTCCAGCGGATTCAAAAATGGTCCTTGAGCCTGATCAGCCACAGCTGTACCCAGTTTTTCACCTGTAGCTCTGCCATCCCAGAAATTACCACCAACAACCAGATTATCCTCATCCGGGATTATATGTAACACGGGGTTAAAACTGGCATAGGCTGCTGTGGGTGGCTTTCGATTACCGAAACGATTCTTGACAGACCCTTCATAAACAGCGCCAGTGGCATTAAAATGTGTAGTAGGACCACTCCAACCAACTGAGGGATCATGACATGAGGCGCAGGACTGATTGCGTTTTTGTGACAGTGTCGTGTCAAAGAAAATCATTTCTCCAAGCTCGGCTTTAGTCGATTTGATATCCGGATTCATAGTGGAACAACTTAAAATGAAAACACATGTCAGAGTGATAAAAGTAAATAATTTCATATGCAAATCCTTGAGATTATCAGATAAATTGAACAGTTTTGTTATGAAACCTTAAAGAAAATATAAATTGTCATTTATTATATTATATCTAAAGTAGATTGCTATAAGTATTGCAGCCTGACAAATTTGTAAAGTGAGTGTGATCATCAGTTTCTGGACAGAATTAATGTAAAATTACTAGAAAAAATTCTGCTTGCCTAGCTTTGAGGTATTTTATAAATGATCGCTTTGGAGAATTTGATTATAGAAGATGCATTTACTCAAATTACAGGTAAAGGTCAATGGCCACTATTTCACTTGCTTCCAAATAATAACCCACTTCTTGCAATCATTCGTTCTGCTACTATAATTAATACATGATAAAATCCGAACTAATAGACAAACTCGCCCAGATTCATTCACAACTGGCTTATAAAGATGTTGAGCTTGCAGTTAAAGAGATGTTAGATCAAATGGCGCAGACATTAGCATCAGGCGAAAGGATTGAAATCCGTGGATTTGGAAGCTTCTCACTACACTACCGTCCTGGTAGAACAGGCAGAAATCCTAAGACCGGAGAAAAGGTCACACTAACACCTAAGCATGTTCCGCATTTTAAACCGGGTAAAGAACTGCGGGAAAGAGTAAATAGGAATAATTGATTAGATATTGGAGCGATATAAAAGGCTCTGTAGCGTAAATTCTATGATGCTTAAACTATAACATTAACATGTTTTTAAGGGAAAATATCAATGGTGGACAAGGTTCTATTCCCACATTTTTAACTTTTTTAGAGGCTTATAATTCTTACGTCTTTTTTTATCTTTATGTTTAGCTTTATTCTTTTTTAGTTTTTTATTAGAAGCTTTTAACTCATCCAAGCTGATCTTACTATTTTTATTACCTAGTAATTTCTGGGCATTAGATTTTAACGTTTTAGCTGATATTACATCAATTCTTAGAGCTACGCACAATTCATATAAATTACAGTCTATTAAATCATCAACATTATTGATTCCACGTGATTTTAATCGTTTAATTTGTGAAGGGTCAATACCAATTACATCGGTTAATTTTAAACCTGCCATAGTTCACCTATTTAAATAAATCAATTCTATAAATTTTACAGTTAAATAATAGCATAATAAATTAAAATAACTTTTCTGACAGTTTTTAGGCGATTACTGATAGCAATCAAATCATTATTATTTCTTGTTTGTCCATGTTGATGTTGAATAACAAAAAATGGAATTAATTTTTAACAGTTTTATTAATAACCTATCCGGGGTGGTGTGTTATGCTTGTTCCTTAAACACTACCCAACTCTGCTAATAACAGGCTTTTTAGGTTTTTCTTGCATATCATGCAATGTGTTATCGATACCAATTTGAACACGCATGAGTGC
>JADFVK010000031.1 GCA_015222495.1 Pseudomonadota bacterium | reverse complement strand
TTATTATCACTTGGCAGCCTCTACTACGAACCTGTAAGTATTTTCTATAAAAAAGACTTAAACCTACATCGTTTAAATGACTTTTCAGGTCTAAAAATTTCCATTGGTATTGAAGGAAGCGGGCGGCATATGCTGGCTAACCAACTATTTGCTATCAATCATGTGAATAGTACCAATACAGAATTTTTTTATCTGACTCCTCTGGAAAGTTTAAAGCAGTTAAAAGCAGGTACGCTTGATGCTGTATTTTTTGTTTCTTCAATTAATTCACCGGTTATTCAGGAGCTTTTACAGAATAAAAACTTTAGCCTGTTTAACTTTGAACGAGCAGATGCCTATAGTCAGGTTTTGCCATTTTTATCCAAAGTGACATTGCATGAAGGGATTATAGACTTTAAAAATAATATACCGCAACAAGCGATAAAGCTCATTGCACCAACAGCTAACCTGGTGGTTCGTGATGATTTACATAAATCATTGTCTATTTTATTATTACAGGCAATGGAAAAAAATCATGACAATAACAACCTATTTTCTTCCCATGGTTTTTTCCCTTCAGATCAATTAACGGCTTTTCCAGTGAGTGATGTAGCTGAACGCTTTCTGAAAGTAGGGCCGCCATTTCTAATGAAATACTTACCTTTCTGGATAGCAACTTTTGTCGATAGAATGATCGTTCTAACCTTACCCTTAATGTTATTAATAATACCTTTGTTTAAAATTGTACCACCACTTTATCGCTGGCGCATTCGTTCAAAAGTATACCGCTGGTATGAGCAGTTACAAAAAGTAGATGATAAGACTCACGTGGCTCGTTTATCAAATGAAGAGTATGAATATCTACTGCAGGAAATTGACCGTATTTCACAAGAAGTGAGTAAACTAAATACACCTTTGTCAAATGCAGATCAAGTGTATAATTTACTGATTCATATTGATTTGGTTAGAAAATCAATACAAGAAAAAAAATAATGCTTTAAGAACCATATTGATTACTAAAAATGAGCTTACTAATGAGTATTTTTGCATTTTTGTTTTCGCTGGCATTGTTTGTGCCGGCTTATGTTAAAGGTGTTTATGGATATAGTAATTTAGGTGATATTGTTCTATGTGTTGTCATTTCTTTTGGTGCGAGTGGAAAGCGGTTATTTATGATTCAAACAACATGTGGATTTCAGTCACTGACTCCAGGGTTCCAGGCGGACTACAATCCACTACCACAGCGATGTTGCCAGGCAAACCCAACCAGATTAATATCACTCCCTACACGGGTGTGCACGCTGCTGCTGACCATTAATTTCCATGAACGATCAGCCTCTCTGGGTCAGCCTCGGTAATCACCATTTTTTCTTTTTCCATCGGGAGAAAATGTTGTGTTTTGAATATTTTAAACTGGTGGGTAGTATAAAAGGTGGCAAATACAGTCGCATCAGACACGAAAACACCGTCACAATAAATATAAGTCTCATTAAACTTTAAATTATCATCAGCTGAACCACCGATAAAGGGAATACCATCTAGCACAACTCATAAACTGGCCGCTACATTTTCTTCGGCAACCGAGAGTCCATCTACGAGCAGAAGCCCAAAGGCATTGCTATCAAAGGCATGCTTTCTTTTGGCATTCAATATAGCAAACGTGCGATTACCTATTTTTTCCGCTTGCGCCATCGAGAAATGTTTCAGGTCATCAATGAAGTGCATTTCTACTTCCAGTACCAATATGACCATTCATTCCAGCTTGTATTGTTTTCTCAATATCACTTTGCATGACATTAGCAGTCATGGCAATAATTGGTAAATCCTTATATTTAGCCTGTTTACGAATTTCAGCAGTGGCTGTATAGCCATCCATGATGGGCATTTGTATATGCATTAGGATACCGTCAAAAGTCTCTGGATTTACTTGACCATAACATAGAATATTTAATATAATTCTTTTCAGACAAATCCTACTTTTATTTAATAAAAGAGACGGAAAGCTACATATGTGAGCATTTCAGTACGAAAATAACGCCAAAATTGGGTAATAGATGGATACGCTGAGTAGTTACGAATTTTCTGTATTTTAATCACTGGATTAAATAACTGATGAAAACATTTTTTTACTTTAGTCTATTCTATTTTATATTAGTGAGTTCTATATTTGGTTTTTATACCGATGTATTAACTGGCTATAGCAAGGAACTTGAATCTACAAAGAATAAAATTAATGGTGTTGAATATTTAAAAATACTGCATAAAATAAGTTCTAATATTATTGTATATTATAAAAATAATAATATGCAGGATGTAAAGAAAAGAACAGAATCAATACAAGCAGATATAAAAAAAGTATATGACTTTCAACAGACACATCCAAAGTTTGTTAACCTTACTTTAAATAAACATCTGGAATTTTTAGAAAATTCTACTATAAATACAGATATTGCTGATTACTATGATTTTCTTGAATATATAAATCATGAAAACTATAGAATAGGAAATAGTGCTGAAATTCTATTTTCCCATGATAAACAGAAATATTTTTTGGGTACTCTTATCACTCACTACCTACCTGAGTTTTATATCTCTCTTGCTATATCTCATCATCTTTTCCATGATTACGTAAAAGATGGGTATATTGATGATACTGCAAAGAGCATATACATAGAACAAAACAAGTTAGTATATCTAAGTTCAGAAGAGGTATTTAATATTATTAACCTGCTTGCTGAGTATGAGGATACTAAAGATTTATTTATAATTATAGAGAATATTAACAACATACTGGAACAGCTCAAAGAAAGTAGAAATGCCTCAACCTTCTTAAATGATTCAACTGTAAATTCTGTTATATATAGAGAAATATTACATAACTTACTTGATTTATCAGAAGAATTGAATTTTAAAAATACTGAATTATTAGAAAAATTACTTAAAGATGATGAAATATACTTGAATGACAAGATTGCTTTCTATCGCTTGCTGTTGATTTTTATAATAATATTAGTTACAGCTATATTTATATACTTCTTCCGTATTTTTAACTCTAATCGAATAAAAGATAAAAAGCTAAAAGAGTTAAATAAAACTTTAGAGGAAAAAGTGACTTTAGAAGTTGAAAAAAATAGAAAGATTTTTGCACAGGAAAATAAAAAATTAGAAGATCAAAAAGAGCTTTATGAGTTGGTTTTTAAAAATACCGCTAGTGGTGTACATATTATTGATATTGAGAAAAGAATATTTATAGATTGTAATGAAACAGCAGTAAATATGCTCAAGTATGATTCAAAAGCCGATATTTTAAACATGCACCCTGCCCAGCTTTCTCCTGAGTTCCAACCCGATGGAAGGCGAAGTGATGAGAAATCATATGAGATGATTGCTTTAGCAGTAGAAAATGATTATCACATTTTTGAGTGGGTGCATTTAACAAAAGAAGAGGAAGATATCTGGATAGAAGTAACCCTGACACCCATTGAGTTAGAGGGTAAAAAAGTTTTACATGTGGTGTCGAAGGATATTACTGATAGAAAAGAGGCTGAAGAAAAGCTACTCGAACAAAAATCTATCTTAGCCTATCAGGCTCATTATGATGCCCTCACAAGACTCCCTAATCGAGTTCTTTTTAATGACCGATTATCTCATGCTATTGAGAAAGCAAAACATCATAAAAGGGAGGTAGCACTGCTCTTTATCGATTTAGATCAATTTAAACATATCAATGATTCCTTGGGCCATATCATTGGGGATAAAGTCCTCCAGAAAGTGTCTGCCCGGCTTAAATCTGTTCTTCGTGAAGAAGATACTTTGGCACGATTAGGTGGAGATGAATTTACTATTATTATGGAAGATCTTAAAACAGGACGAGATGCTGCATTATTAGCACAGAAGATTCTCTATTGTTTAGCTGAATCATTGTCTATTGATAAGCATACCCTTTATGTTTCCAGCAGCATAGGTATCAGTCTTTATCCGCAAGATAGTACCGATAGGGATAAACTTTTAATGTATGCAGATACGGCAATGTATAAAGCAAAAGATAAGGGGCGAAACATCTTTCAGTTTTATTCAAATGAGATGACTGAATTAGCAGTGGAAAAAGTTAAGTTAATAGTTAGCCTGCGTCAAGCTCTGGATAATGATGAACTTGTTGTACACTACCAGCCGCAAGTGGATGGAGCTAGTGATAAAATAAAAGGTATGGAAGCATTAGTAAGATGGCAGCATCCTGATATGGGAGTAGTGTCACCTGCTAAATTTTTACCTGTAGCAGAAGAAACAGGGATCATTGTACACATCGATAGATGGGTTATGAAAACAGCAATGAAACAAATGGCGCAGTGGTATAAAAATGCCTTTAATCCAGGTGTGCTCGCACTGAACCTTGCCATGAAGCAGCTACAGCAAAAAGATTTTATCACTTTTCTTGAGAATATAATAAAAGAGACAAAGTGTAAGCCTGAGTGGCTTGAGTTTGAGGTAACGGAAGGTCAGATTATGGCCAATCCAGAAGAAGCCATAAAAATTCTGAAGCAAATTAGTGATATGGGTATAGAGTTAGCAATTGATGACTTTGGAACGGGTTATTCTTCTCTTTCCTGTCTTAAAAAGCTCCCTATCAATAAGTTGAAAATTGACCAGTCATTTGTACGTGAGTTGCCTCATGACGAAGAGGATGCGGCCATTGCAAAAGCAGTGATTGCCCTGGCACAGAGTTTAAATCTTAATATTATTGCTGAAGGTGTTGAGACAATAGAACAAAAAGAGTTTTTAATACAACATGGCTGCTCCAATATTCAGGGCTATTTTTATAGTAGACCGATACCTGCCGATGAGATGGGAGTATATCTGAAGAAATAGTCACCGACAGTGATTTTACAACTATTTTTATTCCTAATTAATCAAATTCTGCTGCAATACTCAGCTTATTTGCACAAATCTGGGGTAAAACAACAGGCAATGAAAACAAACATCCTAAATATCTGCATTGTTTATAAACCCACGTAAAACAAATCTCCCGTAGTTCTAGCTTGAAAAACGCCGATGATGAGTCATAGCCAGTTAAAAGAGAAAGCATTAAAAAATAAAGCTGTCAAAGAGGAATATGATGCGTTAAAGCCAGAATTTGACTTGTTGCGTGAAATGCTAAAAGCACGAACTGATGCAGGTTTAAGTCAGGCAGAAGTAGCAGAACGCATGGGAACCAAACCTCCATCAATTACGAGACTTGAGTCCTCTTTAACAAGTGGTCGCCACTCACCATCAATTGCAACTCTAAAAAAATATGCTGATGCAGTTGGATGCCATTTAGAAATTAAGTTTGTTCACTAAAACTAATAGCATAACAAAAATTTGAATTGGAACACTTGGACTATGCGGAAGTAAAAACTGAGCTACCACTTAATTAATTTTACAGTTCAATAGTACTATTTTTTGATCTTTGTCCGTTAAGGTTGTTTTTCTGTTATTTGAATCCCCTAATATCTCTTTTATAACTTTTGCTATTTTCTGAAAGCTCTCTTCACGATAACTTCCTTTACGGTAGAGCATACCAATGAGGCGACTGGGTTTTGGCTCCTCAAAGGGAATATAATTGATATTATCTAATACGCTTCTTTTTTTAGGAATAGCTAATTCTGGTAATAGTGTCATGCCAATACCTTCACTCACCATATAACGTAAAGTCTCCATACTGGTGGCACGAAAAGTGTTATTTTCAGTGGCTCCTGCACTGAAGCATACATCCAGAGCCTGGCCTCGTAAACAATGACCTTCCTCCAGTAATAGCATTTCCTGTTTATTTAAATCTAAAAGTTTGATACTTGATTTTTTACTTAAAATTGTGTCATTAGGGACGGCTAGCCAGAAAGCTTCGTGGTATAGTTCGATTGCTGAGAATTTATTTTTTTCTACAGGCAGGGCTAAAATAAGACAATCTAATGTGGAGTTTTTTAACTTTGCCAGAAGTATGGCTGTTTGATGTTCATGCAACCACAATGTCAAATTGGGAAAGTTTTTTTTCAGGCTGGGGATGATTACAGGTAATAAATAAGGTGCTATGGTTGGAATCAGGCCTACATTTAATTCACCAGCCATGGGATCATTATAAGTCTGTGTAATATCTTTTATGGCCTTAACTTCAGATAAAATTTTTCTGGCTTGCTCTGCTACTGCAATACCAACATCAGTCATACTCACATGGCGGGTATTACGTTCTATCAGCGACGTGCCTAACTCTTCTTCCAGTTTTTTTAATTGTCCACTGAGGGTAGGCTGACTGACAAAACAACGCTCTGCAGCACGATTAAAGTGAAGTTCTTCATCGACTGCAACCAGGTATTCCAGTTCACGTAAATTCATAATTTTTTCTAACTTTGTTTATTGATAGGAAATATCTATTAGTATAGTAGAAATAAACGATTTCAACAATAAGATGATTTGAGAGATACTACTTACGTCTTAACAAAATGAAAATTATCAGGAGATATAAAATGTTATCGAATCGTGAAGGTCAAACAGTACCAGCAGTTACTTTTAAAACTCGTCAAAATGGTGAGTTTGTTGATGTGACCACGGATGAAGTTTTTAAAGGAAAGACTATCGTTGTATTTTCTTTACCGGGTGCATTTACGCCCACTTGTTCTTCTTCTCACTTGCCTCGTTTCAATGAATTGGCAGCAACATTCAAACAGAATGGCGTAGATGAAATTGTTTGTCTATCCGTGAATGATGCCTTTGTTATGGATGCCTGGAAAGCTGATCAGGAAGCAGAAAATGTTAATATTATTCCTGATGGTAATGGTGACTTTACTAACGGCATGGATATGCTGGTTGATAAATCAGCTATTGGCTTTGGATCTCGTTCGTGGAGATATTC
>JADFVK010000030.1 GCA_015222495.1 Pseudomonadota bacterium | reverse complement strand
TCGAAGAAAATTACTAAAAAAAACGAACTCTGCTGTGATGCAAAACTATCTGGCTAATCCATTCCCGGATAAAAAAGAATTAATCAGGAATGTAGACATTGTTTCTCTTGATTTTGAAACAACAGGTTTAAATAAAGAAAAAGACAGGGTTGTTAGTATCGGAACAGTAAATATTGTTCAACTAGGTATTAATTTAACATCGAGTTCACATCAGTTAATCAGTACAAACAGAAACTTGCCTGAATCAAGCGTGGTTATTCATCAGATAACGGATACACAATTGACTGATGCGATGAGTATTGATACTGCACTTCCAGTTTTGCTTAATAAATTAAGTGGAAAGGTTATGTTGGCTCATAATGCGAAAGTTGAACTCGGTTTTATTAATAATATGTGTCAGGAGTTATATGGTTCTGATTTTGTAATTCCTGTTATAGATACACAGTATTTAGCAAAGCGAAGTTTTGAGCGAGAAAACAGGGCGTTTAAAAGCAATGAACTACGGTTGTTTAATTTAAGAGAGTCGTTCAATATGCCTGCTTACAAAGCACACAATGCCTTGATGGATGCAATTGCTACAGCAGAGTTATTTTTAGCAATGGTAAGTAAAATATCGCCTGATAATAATGCATGTCTTAATGATTTTTTGTCTTAGTATTTTATTGTTCTTTTTTTGAATCGTCTATTGATTTGTTGTTAATTAGGTTAAAAACACGTTCAGCAATTTTGAATGAAAATATATGCGTGCAGCTGCGACCATTTAAAGCCTGGTAAACGGCAAATAAAAGTGAAACAACAAAAACTATTAGAATAATAGAGGTGGCCTGTTCCATTATTTGTTTTGCATCATTTGCAACAATCCAGTCTAATGAAATTCCTAACATTAACGCTAAACTAATTAGCATAATCCATAATTGAATACTGAATGCAAGATCTGCTGTTTGTAATGCCACTTTACTGACCATTGGTCGACTTTTACGGAAGATAAAGTAGAGTATTAGAGGTGTAATAGTACTTGCAAGAGGATTAATAAATATCCCAGCTAAAGAGCTTAATGGTGCAAGCGCCATATATGAGCGTTGTGTAGTATCTTTTTTAGTCATGATGATTTTTCGTTTATGAGGTTTTAAGTTATTTAGAATTTACGTTAATTCGAGTTAGCGTTCAATGTAAAAATGATATTTAGCATATTAATTAGTTTTTAACTGGCTATATTGGCTAGAAATTAAGAATGTATTCGTTATCCTTGTATTTAGCCTTTGCTCAATAAAAAAGCCTGACCAATATGCTGGGCAGGCTTTTCAAACAACTTATTTAAAAGTTATTTTATTAGAAAAATCCTAGCGGATTAATATCGTAACTCACTAGTAAATTCTTAGTTTGTTGATAGTGTTCTAACATCATCTTATGAGTTTCACGGCCAACACCGGATTTTTTGTAACCGCCAAATGCTGCATGAGCAGGATATAGATGGTAACAGTTAGTCCAAACACGACCTGCTTCAATTCCTCGTCCCATGCGGTAAGACAGGTTCATATCTCTGGTCCATACACCCGCACCAAGACCAAACTCAGAATCATTTGCGATGGCTAATGCTTCAGCTTCATCTTTAAAGGTCGTTACTGAAACAACCGGTCCAAAGATCTCTTCCTGAAAAACGCGCATATTGTTAGAGCCTTTAAGTAGTGTTGGCTGTATGTAATAACCTCCACCAAAACCTTCATCGATTTTTTCTATGCCACCACCGATGAGAACTTCTGCACCTTCGTCTTTTCCGATTGTCATATAGTCAAGGATTTTCTCGTATTGCTCTTTAGAAGCCTGAGCACCAACCATAGTATCAGTATCGAGTGGGTTACCACGTTTAATCTGTTTTGAACGCTCAATAACCATTGCAATGAATTCTTCGTAAATATCTTCCTGAACCAACATACGAGATGGGCAGGTACAAACTTCACCCTGATTAAAGAATGCTAATACTGCACCTTCTACACATTTACTGATATAGGCATCTTCTTGCTGCATGATATCGTTGAAGAATATATTTGGAGATTTACCACCAAGTTCAACTGATGAAGGAATGATATTTTCAGCGGCATATTTTAGAATTTTTGAGCCGACAGGAGTTGAACCAGTGAAGGCAATTTTTGCTATACGCTTATTACTTGCTAAAGCTTGTCCTGCTTCCATACCAAAACCGTTGACAATATTTAAAACACCAGGAGGTAATATATCTTCTATTAGCTCCATAAATATGAGTATTGAAACCGGTGTTTGCTCAGCAGGCTTAAGAACCGTACAGTTACCAGAGACTAATGCAGGTGCAAGTTTCCATGCTGCCATCAATAAAGGAAAGTTCCATGGAATAATCTGTCCGACCACACCAAGTGGCTCATGAAAATGATAAGCGACTGTATTCGCATCTAGCTCCCCAAGAGAACCTTCTTGTGCACGGATACAACCTGCAAAGTAACGAAAATGATCTGCAGCGAGTGGTACATCAGCGGCCATTGTTTCACGTACAGCTTTGCCATTATCCCAGGTTTCAGCTACGGCAAGTAGCTCGAGATTTTCTTCTATACGATCTGCAATTTTTAACAACATATTAGAACGTTCTGTAACCGATGTTTTTGCCCATGCATCTTTTGCAGCGTGTGCAGCATCTAATGCAAGTTCAATATCTTCGGCACTCGAACGAGGAATATCACAGATTTTTTCTCCCGTTACAGGTGTGGTATTTTCAAAATAAATACCTTTTACTGGTGCAACCCATTTACCACCTATGTAGTTTTCATACTTTGATTTAAAAGTGACGACAGAACCGTCTTGCCCAGGTTTTGCATATATCATGCTGACTCCTTAATAATTATGATTATTGAATAACTCAACTAAGCTACCTTATTTTGATTCTTATACTTGTCTGATACTCCAGATCACTTGACTCAGCATCCAAATACGATACATTCTATTGGTGGTAATGGAATGCTAAAAACTTATTGGTTTGGAGGGATTGTCTCTAACTTTATCGAACAATAAAGAGGGTAGAATATGCGTTCAATCGCTTTAGATAAGCTTAGAACACCGCAAAAATTGGTTGAAAACCGAGTGAGTTTTGCGGGGCCAAACTCAGAATTGAGTATCTACGACACCTATGATTCAGCATCTCGAGTTGGCCTAAATGCAGATCAATTACTTTACTGTGGCATGGTGACTGGTCGTAAGGTTATTCATGATAACCACCACTCGGATGATCAACTCTTTTTGCCTCATGAGTCTTTTATAATGGCACCTGGGGAGTATGTTGAGATTGACTTTCCTGATGCGACGATACAAACCCCAACCACTTGCTTGACTATCGAGATTGCCAAACAGAAGGTGGAATCTATTTCTGAGCAAATGGCTGATCTTTGTCCTCTCGAATCTGGATCTGAAGGCTGGCAATACAATGCACAGATCCTCCATAGCCATCACACTACTGCGACGCAATATTTATTGAAGCGTATGGTCTCGTTATTTACAGAAAATCATCCTGATAGAGATGCCATGGTTGACCTGAGTGTGACCGAGCTAATTATTCGTATGTTGCGTAATCAAGAGAGACAGTTCTTGCTTGAATATTGCAAAAATTCGCCTGATGCAACAGGTATGACAACTGTACTTCATTATATTGAGCAGCATCTTGCAGAACCTTTAGATATTGAAATGCTAACAAAATTAGCATGCATGAGCCGGAGTCGTTTATATGCTGAGTTCAAAAAACAATTAGGTTGTTCACCTAGTGAGCTACAGCAACAACTTAGGCTAAAAGAAGCTGCACGACGATTTGAAACAGGGGAAAGTATTACCAAGGTTTGTTATGACCTCGGGTACTCTAACCCTAGTCATTTTAGTCGACGGTTTCGACATTTTTTTGGAAAGTCACCCCGAGAGTATCTGAAAAACAATTAACTTAACCGCTTGATTTTGAAGATTTAAGAATGACATATATTGCTCCCGTGCCACCATCAGCAGGTCGTGCAGATGAAAATGCAAGTACATCGCTATGTTGTGGTAACCAATAAGCAACATGCGTTTTTAACACAGGAATTTTTTGATCTGAGCGATAGCCTTTGCCATGAATAATATGAACATAACG
>JADFVK010000198.1 GCA_015222495.1 Pseudomonadota bacterium | reverse complement strand
CTTGTCCCGGCCATTGAAGGTATGTTACTCAATCCCGTACTAGATGAAAAAACTCTAAAGCGTCTTAAGGTGGAAGCCTCAGGGCAAAAAAAGAGGTCTAATAAGTGATCCTCTATTTTGCCAGACATCCCACCGCAGCAAACTTACTGATGCTTGCCCTGATTGTTCTTGGACTACTCACCTTACCTAAACTACAAAGAGATACCTTTCCAGTTATTCCTGCTACTGAGGTGGAAGTTCGTCTGGCCTATCCCGGGGCAACACCACTTGATGTGGAAGAAGCTGTTTGCTATAGAAGTGAAGATGCGCTGGATAAAATTGCTTATTTAAAAGAAGTTCATTGTGATGCCCGGGAAAACCTGGCCATTATCACTGCACAAATGGAAGAACAGGCTGATATGAATAAATTTTACAGCGATGTAAAAAATGCCTTTGATTCCATATCCACATTCCCGGATAAAGTGGAGCCACCCACAATTGAAATTCTTGAGCGTGTTGCAGTTGTGGCCAGTATCATGATTAGTGCAGATACCACAGAAACTGATTTGAAAGCCTATGCAGAAAAAGTCAGACAACGGATTAAACAAAATCGTCAAATTGCTCAGGTGGATTTATCAGGTTTTTCTGATGAAGATATAGTAATAGAAATTCCCGCCCATATCCAACAACGTTACGGGATTGGCATAAGCGACATTAAAACTGCAATAGAACATAATAGCATTGATATTCCGTCAGGTACCATTGAGAGTACTTCCGGGGATCTGGTGGTTCGTTATATCGGACAAAAAAGAACCCCCCGTGAATTTAAAGAAATCATTATTGCCTCTTCTAAAACAGGCGGAATCATTAAATTGGGTGATATTGCAAAAATTAACAAACAATTTAATAAACCTGAAGAACAGGTTATTTTTAATGGCAAACGTGCTGCTCGACTTGAAATATCCAGAAATTATACTCATGATTCTTTGCGTGTCATGCAAGCCATTGAACAAAGTCTTGAACGGGAAAAGCGGTTAGCACCCAAGGGGGTTAGTCTTGAAATTAGTCAGGATGTTACAGCCAATATTAAAGAACGTTTAAGGTTATTATTAGTCAACGGTTTTCAGGGTATTTTTTTGGTATTCCTGACTATGTGGTTATTTTTCAGTTTGCGTTATAGTTTCTGGGTTTCTATGGGCTTACCGGTTTCTTTTCTTGGCACAATATTTTTTATGAATTTGCTGGGTTATAGCATTAATATGATGACCCTGGTTGCTCTTTTGGTGGCAATTGGCTTGTTAATGGATGATGCCATTGTGATCTCTGAAAATATAGCAGCCAAAATACGTCAGGGTAGAAATGGACTTCATGCTGCCGTTGAAGGAACCAAGCAGGTATTACCGGGAGTGCTTTCATCTTTTCTCACCACTATTATGATAGTGGGTCCCCTGGCTTTTATGTCTGGAAAAATGGGGGCCGTACTGAAATATATTCCTGCGGTACTGCTTATTGCTTTAGCCGTCAGTCTGATTGAAGCTTTTTTGATTTTACCGGCACATCTTAATCACTCAATAAAAAACCTGCAAAATGAAAACCGTTCAAAGTTTCACCTTAAATTTGATAGTTGCTTTGCTACCTTTAGAGACCGTTATTTTGCCTCATTATTGAATAAATCCAATAAGCAGCCTTATTTAACTATCGGTATAATTATTGCCCTGGTGCTCATCTCTTTTGCCATGATCCCTGCAGGTGTACTTAAATACCGTGCTTTACCTATATTGGAAAGTGATGTCATTCAGGCAAGGATATTATTACCGCAAGGTAGCCCTTTAAAGCAAACAGAAGCTGTGGTTGAAAAACTGGTATCAGCCTTAAAAAAAGTAGATAAGCAATATACTCCTCAACAAAAGTCAGGAGAAGCTTTAGTTCAAAATATATCCATCTTTTATAACACGAATATCGATGCAAAAGAAAGCGGAACACATCTAGCCACTGTCAGTGCTGACTTGATCCATGCTGAAAAACGCAGCGGGAAAATACCTCAACTGCTCACTGACTGGAGAAATTATACTGGCGACATTGCAGGTGTTATCTCTTTAAAATTTACCGACAAAGAACGCGGTATTGCCGGAAAAGCCATTGATATACGCTTACATGGCAATAATCTGGAAATGCTAAAAAAAGCATCAATAGATTTACAACAGTGGTTAAAAGACTTTAATGGTGTTGTAGATGTATCAGATGACTTGCGTCCAGGTAAGCCTGAGTTTAGAGTAATATTAAAAGAAACCGCCGGAATATATGGAATTACTGCTTTGGATATTGCTCAGGAACTGCGTTCAGCTATCCATGGAAGCACCAGTCTGGATGTACAATCAGCAGGCCAAATACATGATGTCGTTGTTAAATTAGCAGATCAGGATATTAAAGGACTAGATGATCTATATTATTTACCAGTGCGCTCAAAAAGTGGTCAATTAGTACCACTTTCAGCAATAGCCATTATTGAAGAAAAACAAAGCTACTCACGAGTTTTTCGTGTTAATAGTCAAAGAACGATTACTGTTCAGGGTGCTTTGGACACAGAAGTTGCCAATGCAAAAGAAATAATGGCCATCACCAGAAGTCAGTTTATTGCAGGGCTTAAAAAGAAATACTCCGGCTTGCAAGTCTCCTTTGTTGGACAGGGTAAAGAAAGTTCAAAAACAATTTCATCACTGGGACAAAATATATTTATTGGTGTGATAGGTGTATTTATTATTCTATCCTTTCAATTTAAAAGTTATTTACAGCCGATTGCCATACTAATTGCTATTCCAAGTGGCTTAATTGGTGTGGTTTGGGGACATTTATTGATTGGGCTGGAACTGTCCATGCCAAGTCTGGTTGGTCTGGCCACTCTCAGTGGCATCGTAGTTAACGATAGTATATTATTGGTCGCTTTTATTAAAAATCAGCATGATAGTGGAATAAATATGCTTGATGCTGCTCATAATGCAGCACTCAATCGTTTTAAAGCTGTAATCTTAACCTCACTAACAACGATAATGGGGTTATTACCCTTATTACTTGAAACCAGTACCCAGGCACAATTGTTAATTCCACTGGTAGCCAGCCTGGCTTTTGGTTTATTGACTGCTACAATGTGTTCCTTACTTTTGATACCTGCCTTTTTTATTGTTTTTGAAGAAATGGGTTGGAACAAATCTACGTCAATAAACCGGCAGGAAGAAAAACATGATTAAAACTTTGACCATTACTCAACTTGTTGAAAATACAGCAGGCGGCCCCGGGCTGCTGGGTGAACATGGCAATGCCTTTTTTATTGAGGCTGATGAATATTGCTTATTGTTTGATACAGGACAAGGGCTTTCACTAAGACACAATGCCAAAAGGCTAAATATTCCTGTAAAGTCCATCAAGTCTATTGTGCTAAGTCACGGACACTACGATCATGCAGGAGGACTCACAGCAGCACTTGACATGACGGGCCCCATCGATTTCTATCTGCATCCGCAAGCATTGGGCACTAAATTCAATATTGACGGCCGGGATATTGGTGCGCCCATTATAGATGTCAAAAAGTTGAGTTCACTGACCAGGCAGATTATTCATACAGCTGAGCCCACTGAGGTTGCTACAGGCATCCATATCACAGGTGAGATACCAAGAATTCATAAAATAGAAGATACCGGCGGTACTTTTTATATTGACAAAAAACTGCATAAACCCGATGCATTAGTCGATGATCAGGCTATGTATATTGAAACTTTTCAAGGTATAGTAGTCTTACTAGGTTGTGGTCATTCCGGTGTCATTAATACTCTGGAATATATTCAGCTACTAAGTGGCAACAAACCTATCCGTGCAGTGATTGGCGGCATGCATTTACTCAATGCTGAACAGGAACGCCTGGATTTTACTTGTAATGCCCTGGATAATTTTTCTATTCCCTACCTTGCACCTAACCACTGTACAGGCATTAAAGCCATCTGTAATTTTCGAAAGCGCTTACCTGGCACTGTCCATGAGTCCAGAGCAGGAAGCAGGCACCACTTCGGCATTGAGTTTTAGGTTATCAACTTAAGCCACAGGCTTACGTTGATAATCAAGCAATTTATTGGCAAAGTATTTATCACCCAGTTCCGGATCAATGGAATTGCCCTCCATATCAACCAGGGGCAAGTCATACTCATTCCAGCCACGCAATCCCGTCTTCAGAGAGGATACATTATTATAGCCCATCTGCATCAGAGTATAGACAGCAAAAACACTACGACTGCCGGAGCGACATACCACAATAATTTCTCTGTCTCGTGCTTCAACTAACTCTGGCTCAGTTTCTTCATGATCCCATTCCACCGCTGTTTCCAGAATCCCTCGTGGCACATGCAGTGAATCTTCTATACACATAGTGTCGTATTCCTGATTTTCACGAACATCAAGAAACAACATATCATCGTTCCTGTCCAGTTTTTCTTCAATATCCCAGGGATAGTACTCTTTAATTTGTGGAGTAATATCTGCCACTAGATCTTTATACGTTACTCTTTTCATTTTTCTATCCTAAAATTTATATGAGGCTTATAGCAAGCTCTAATCCCTGTACCCCGCTGCCAGCTAGTAAAACATGACAATCTTTTTCTAATGACATTTTTAAAAGTTATCAATTAATCATTCAACCAGCTTCATAGACTTTTTCACTCACCCCTTCCAGGACATTAGCCGTTAATGCAATAATTGGAATCGCTAATGACTGTTTATCATCAACAATTGTTTATACTATTATGAAATAGTTACACTTGCTATATAAGGTAGATGAAAATATAAAAAAATCAAACTAAAAAGAAATTCTTTGAATAGTATTAATCCAATGTTGATTCGTTAGAATCATTAAAATAGATTTTTTTACGGTAATTAATTAAGCCATTAGTCGATGAATCATGACCATCCACATCACCGGGGACATTTAAATCTTCTAGGATTTTCCCCGCTAAAACCTTGCCATATTCAACACCCCATTGATCATAGGAATTAATATTCCAGATCACACCCTGAACAAAAACTTTTTGCTCATACATTGCCAAAATTGAACCCAGTGATTTGGGGGTCAATTGTTCAAAGATAATCGTATTGGTCGGTTTATTGCCTTCAAAGACTTTGTGCGGTGATATTTTTTCAATACTTTCATCATCAAAGCCCTGTTGCTTCATTTCATCCAGAACTTCTGCATGAGTCTTACCCAACATTAACGCTTTGGTCTGCGCCAGACAATTTGAAAAAAGTACACGCTGATGTGTACTCAAAGGTTGATGACTTAATGCAGAAATTAAAAAATCTGCCGGAATTAATTGCGTGCCCTGATGAATTAACTGGAAGAATGCATGTTGACCATTAGTGCCTGCCTGTCCCCAAATCACCGGACCAGTACTATAATCCACTCTCTGACCATTACGATCAATCGTTTTACCATTACTTTCCATATCCAATTGTTGTAAAAATGCCGGTAATCGAGCTAAATACTGGCTATAAGGAATAATAGCATGAGTTTTTGCAGCAAAGAAATCATCATACCAGACACCTAATAATGCCATTACCACAGGAATATTTTCTTCTAAAGGTGCTTCTCTAAAGTGCTGATCCATTTCTTCAGCACCTTCTAAAAGTTCCTCAAAATGATCCATCCCCAAATAAACAGCAATACTTAAACCAATGGCTGACCATAATGAATAACGACCGCCAACCCAATCCCAAAAAGCAAAAGTATTGGCCTTATTAATACCAAACTCTGTGGCTAATTCAATATTCGTAGTCACTGCCACAAAATGTTTTGCAATGGCTTTTTCATCACCCACTTGATCTAAAAACCATTTACGCGCACTAAAAGCATTTAACATGGTCTCCTGTGTGGTAAAAGTTTTAGAAGCAATAATAAATAAGGTGGTTTCAGGATCAACTTTTTTTAAGGTTTCCAGTATATCTGAGGCATCTACATTGGAGACAAAGTAAGCATCTAAATCATGTTGAGCAAAAGGCTTCAAGGCATCACACACCACATGAGGACCAAGATCAGAGCCGCCAATGCCGATATTTACAATGCTTTTGATTCTATGACCATTATAACCACGCCATTTACCCGAACGAACCAGCTCAGAAAACTGACGCATCTGATCTAAAACCACCCTCACCTTAGGCATCACATCCTGACCATCAACCATTACGGGTTGATTAGAGCGATTTCTCAAGGCACTATGCAGAACAGAGCGCCCTTCCGTTGCATTAATCGCAACACCTGAAAACAGCTCATCACGCCATTTTGATAAATTACTCTGCCTGGCTAAATCAAATAATAATGGCATTGTTTGTTGATTAATTCGATTCTTTGAATAGTCCAGCATGACTTCATTGGCATGAATTGAAAACTTGTCAAAGCGTTGTTCATCTTCAGCAAAAAGCTCCTTCATATGGATATCTTTAATATCATCATAATGTGCTTGAAGTGCCAACCATGCCGGAGATTGCGTCAGATTTTTCATAATGCTCAATATATCCTGAAATATTCATTTTTTGATCTCTATATGATATAAAAACTACTACTTTTTATCCATAATAGAATGCTTAATTAGTAATTTAAATGATATAAGAGGGTTTATAGATAATTTAATTCAAAAAGCTTGAATTAATGTTTGACTATTCATAATACCGACCATATAATATGCGCACTTTATAGCTATGTGCTACGAAGGCATTTCAAAAAAAGAATTGTCCCCTTCGTCTAGTGGCCTAGGACACCGCCCTTTCACGGCGGTAACAGGGGTTCGAACCCCCTAGGGGACGCCACT
>JADFVK010000197.1 GCA_015222495.1 Pseudomonadota bacterium | reverse complement strand
TTTAATAATCTCATAATCACCTCTTTGCTTGATTGACTGTACTAACAAGGGTGTAATTGAAGCTGTTCTTTCACGCTCAGCCATCGTATTAGGTAAAGAGGTGATATCGTTCAGCTCAAAAGATAAAATAGCGATCTTCTCCCCAGCATTTACAGTTCCAGAAATAACTATCACGAGTATTAACAACCTCTGTGTAATAGTGTTCATAACGCCTCCCTTTATCAACTAAGATTGATTTTATTGGTTTCAAATAAACCAATAAAATCCTGAAAACTGAGTGTGCCAATAAGATTTTTTTGATCATCAAGCACTTCGTATAAAACTCCATCCTCCCCTCTTATACTAAATAACACCACAGCACCTTCATCGCCTCCACACTCTGTATGAGGTTCACTATCCACAGGACTTGAGGTATAACTGCCTACGGGGCGAATTTCTTTTATTTCACCATTAGCTTTATATATGTGATGTTCACCTTGAATAACCAATGTTTTATTAAGCGCTTTATGCCTGTGAAGAAGGATTTGTTTGTGTGCTTCAAATTTAAAGAGAACATCCACTATTTTGTTATCTATATCAATATCAAGTACGGAATATTGAATATGTTCAAAATCCCCCAGTTTGAACCAATGAATATAACTGTCATCAAATAAATAAGCTGTCATAGTTACCCTCTCTGTATAAGTTACAAGTTGGCTTTAGCTTAATATCTACTGTTAATTGGGTAAGCTGATATCTGCCCATAATATACGGGCAATTTGCCCGCAGTTCTGTGCTTTACTTTTAAAACCATATTTCTGCACATAGAATGGAGGCATCATGTTATTTAAATAGCCTAATAGGCTTTATTATGAATTTAAAACACCATTTGCTCATCAAAATAACGATTGTGGCAATATTTTGTTTCCTAACCACTACGGCTTATGTCCTTTACCGAGCAGATCAGCAGTCAAAGCAACAATCACAAATCATGCTGGAATCAATCAGCAAACAATTAAACATTCAGCTGCTACATATTGATAGTGGTTTAAGTCGACGTGATCAATTTCCTGACTTTTCTTTATGGAAAGAAACGCATTCTAACTCTGGTGTTTGCATTCAGTATCGTTCAGAGAATAAAGCCTTTACTCGCAATATTTGTCGTGGAAGTGAATGGTCAGAGAAGCAATGGCCAAAATTATTCGAAACAATTTATCGATTGATATTTACACCTGGGCTTGAGGTGTTTAGCCAAATTACTTATAAAAACCAGCCGTATGGTTATATTAGTATTATTCCTAGTGTTGAAATGGAATTACAGCAAGCCTGGGACAGTGTACGCGCATTATTAGAACTCTCTTCCATGACTATTTTCACTGTTTGTCTATTGGTTTATTTATCTATTAATCGAGCCTTACTCCCTGCTCAAACCATTGTTTCTGGACTCGAAAAAATGCAAAAAGGTGACTTAACTGTACGCATTCCTAATTTTGAACTGCTGGAATGGCAATCTACCAGCTCTGCCATTAATAAACTCGCTATAAGCCAACAAAAATCAATATCTGAACGAAAAAGATTAAGTTTAAAGCTTATCAACCTTCAAGATGAAGAGCGTCGTTACCTGGCAAGAGAACTACATGATGAATTAGGGCAATGCCTAGCTGCAATAAATGCCCTGAGCGAGTCTATTACACAAACTGCTGAGCAGGAATGTCATGAAATCGTCGAAGATGCAAAAAGCTTATCCCGAATTAATGGGCATATTATGCAAACAATACGCAATTTACTGGTAAAACTGCGCCCCACAGAAATAGATGAGTTAGGCCTAGAGCTAAGTCTGAAGGCTTTAGTTAATGAATGGAACTCGCATTCTAATAATAAAATCCATTATCAATTACGCATCAACGGTGACTGTCAACAATTAACAGCCCCTTACCCTATAACACTTTTTCGTATTATTCAGGAGTCCTTAACCAATATATACAAACACTCCAGAGCTACACATGCAACCGTTGAAATAGATATAAATAATGAATTGATTATGCTAACTATTAACGATGATGGCAAAATTAATCTCGTATCATTTGTTGAAAATTCTGGGTTTGGTTTGCTTGGTATTCGTGAACGAGTTTATTCATTAGATGGTCAACTGCAATTTAACAAAAATGTCTCTGGCGGACTGAATATAAAAGTCACTTTACCTGTTAGTTTTGAAGGCGATATCACATGATAATTGAGCAATGCATTACTGTAATGCTAGTTGATGATCATGCCATGATACGTGAAGGCTATCGCTCATTATTAAAAAAACAACCTCGACTTGAAGTCATCGCGGAAGCAGCTGATGGTGCAGAGGCATATCTAAAGTTTAAACAATATCAACCTGATTTGGTCATTATGGATTTATCACTACCAAAACAAGGTGGGCTAGAAACAATTACACGTATTAAACGGCAAGACCCAGCAGTAAAAATCCTGGTGTTTAGTATGCATTTAAATCCACTATTTGCATTACAAGCCATTAAAGCAGGTGCACTTGGTTACGTCACTAAAAGCAGTACACCCACAATATTAATTGAAGCTATTTATACCGTCTATGCGGGAGACCATATTCTAAGCCCTGATATGGCTCAATCACTTGCCCTGGAAAAAACAGGACATGAGTACATTGCACTACAATCATTATCAACACGTGAATTTGAAATTTTTCGTATGCTGGCTGAATCACATTCTAAACAGGAAATATCGCTAACGCTAAACATAAGTCCTAAAACAGTTTCAAACTGTCATTACCTAATCAAAAACAAGTTAAATGTATCCAGTGATATTGAGTTAATTTATTTGGCTATCAGAATGAATGTAATTAACCTTTTTGAACCATCAAGAAAAGCATAATTTGACCAATCAAAAAGAAACCTCCATTCCTAGCACTAAACGATCATTTTGTTCAAACTGCCCAAACACCCCCAGTTTATCACCATAAAAAATATCCGCACCTAGCCAGGTTTTAATATTGTCCTGCTGCCATTCATAACTAATTTTAGGCCTGATAATTCACAAATTATATGTAAAGCTTGATACGGTTTGGAGTAATGACTTTTTTAATTTAGGTTGTCCTTTAAACAATCTGGCACAAGAAATGTCCCCTCTTTCTGTTTTGTTCTTTTTTTGTTGAAGCAGCTTACTTTAGAGGATATGCTGTTAACTTTTATTCACTGATTTTCTCTTTCGTACTTGGGCTTATATTTGTTCCTCTCGTAGTAATAAGACTTCCTGTATTTAATAGCTTTTATAATTTATCTATTGAATCAAAACATAACCTGATTACCCATGAGCTTCCGCCACATTATCTAAAATTAAGCCTAAAGTAGCTGTAACACTTTATATCTCTCGTCATTCCCGAAGTCTTTTATCGGGAATCCATGCGTTATAAATTTAGA
>JADFVK010000196.1 GCA_015222495.1 Pseudomonadota bacterium | reverse complement strand
CCACCTACACCGATTTCTCTTGTGGGTCGAGAAGCTATTCATGCTGTATTACATCCTGATAAAGGTAAAAGTTTATATTTTGTAGCCGATGGTTCAGGTGGTCATATCTTTTCTAATAATTTAAAAGATCATAATCGTGCAGTTAGAAAATATATATTAAAGAAATAAGTCCCTAACAAGAGAGAAATATGTATAAAGGTAAGTTTATAACAATTGAAGGCTCTGAAGGAGCCGGAAAATCCACTAATATTCAATATATTCAGGATTATCTGCAAGCCAAAAATATTGATTTTATTGCCACTCGAGAGCCGGGTGGCACTCCGATAGCAGAAAAAATTCGCGATCTATTATTAGATAAAAAAAATACAAGTCTTTGTGAAGATACAGAATTATTACTGATGTTTGCTGCTCGCTCACAGCATCTTAATGAATTAATTATCCCGGCATTAGAAGCAGGGAAGTGGGTATTAAGTGATCGCTTTACAGATGCCACTTATGCTTATCAGGGTGGTGGAAGAGGACTTGCAAAGAATAAAATATCTCAATTGGAACAATGGGTGCAGGGAGATTTAAGGCCGGATGCCACCATCTTATTGGATATTCCTGTAGAGTTAGGAATGGAGCGAGTTCGTAATCGTGGGGAAACAGATCGTTTTGAGGAAGAACAAATGTCATTTTTCAAACGTATTCGTGATACCTATTTACAACTGGCAAAAGACAACCCACAGCGTTTTCATATTATTAATACTGAGCCTGCAATAGATGAAGTTTATCAGCAATTAAAACTGGTTTTGGATCAATTAACTCAAAATGACTGAAGTACCAAGCGATTTGGAAGTTCCTTCTTTCTATACCAACAAATGCTATTACCCCTGGCAGGATATGATTTGGCAGAAACTATTTACTGGCAATATCCAAAATGATCATCTGCCGCATGCCATATTACTGAATGGTGTTGCCGGTATCGGTAAAAAAGATTTTGCTTTTTACCTGGCTAAGGGCATATTGTGTCAGTCTCCTGTAGAGAACCCCAAAAATCAACAATTAGAACCTTGTCATTCATGTCGTTCCTGCCAACTTTTTTCTGTGGCCAACCATCCGGATGCCTATCATTTAACTGTTCCTGAAGATAAGAAAGTCATTCCTGTAGATAGTGTCAGAAAGCTCATTCAATGGAGTGTATTAAATAGTCATTTAGGTGGAAAAAAAGTGATTATTATTGAACCTGCAGAGGCGATGAATCAAAATGCTGCCAATAGTTTATTAAAAACATTAGAAGAGCCGGTAGCGGATACAATTATCATTATGCTAGCTAATAATAAGCAAGCATTATTAGCAACCATTAGAAGTCGTTGTCAGGCAATTGATATGGTTTTACCTGATAGAGCTATGGGATTAAACTGGTTAGAGAAGCAAGCATCTGCTGTTTCTATAGATAAAGAACAGGTGGGCTTAATGCTGTCTCTGGCTAATGGTGCCCCCTTATCAGCTTTGAGCTTTTTACATAATACTCAACTTGATATTCGTCAATTTATTATTAAACAATTACTTTCTATCCATAGCGAAGGTATAGATCCTGTTCAGGTCGCTGATGAACTGACTAAATGTAGCAAGTTAAAAAGTAACTCAAAAAGTAAAATTCTATCAATGACTGCCTACGATATTATTTACTGGACAGATGCTCTTGTCATTGATATTGTCAGACTTTCACAAAATCAGTCGCAAAATATGATTAATAATGTTGATTACTTTTCAATCTTACAAACACTTAGTAAGGATTTAAGTCTAAAAAAACTACTACAATTATCACTTTTAACACAAAAAGCCTATTATGAAATCCAGGGATCAATTAATATCAATTTACTTTTTGAACAGTTGTTTATTGACTGGA
The DNA here is from genome assembly GCA_015222495.1 of Pseudomonadota bacterium. Classification (GTDB taxonomy): domain Bacteria; phylum Pseudomonadota; class Gammaproteobacteria; order GRL18; family GRL18; genus GRL18. The sequence continues at coordinate 4,547 of JADFVK010000196.1, read as the reverse complement.
AAAATTGCAGGATATAGACTATATTAGTTTATGTTTTAATCTCACTGTTTTTTAACAAGAGTACTCCATTATGAAACGCCCAGGTCAGGCTCGACAGAGCATTCTATCCTTATCCATTAAAGATAAAAGTGCCCTCTATGCCGCATATATGCCTTTTGTTGTAAATGGAGGCTTGTTTATTCCCACTAATAAACATTATAAACTGGAAGATGAAGTCTTTATGTTGCTGACTCTCCTGGATGAAAAAGATAAGTTGCCGGTCGCTGGAAAAATTATCTGGATTACACCTATGGCATCTCAGGGAAACCGTGCAGCCGGTGTCGGGGTACAATTTAGTGATCAGGACAATGGTCAGGCTCGAGATAAAATTGAAACCTATTTAGCGGGTGCTTTAACATCGGAACGACCTACCCATACTATGTAAGTATATTTCCATATGACTTATCCAGTTCAGCTGGGTTAGGTAAAAATAAAGAAACCCTATGTCACATAAGTCACTTAATTTTGTAGATTCACATTGTCATTTGGACTTAATAGACCTATCTGATTTTAACGATCAAATGTCTGATGTTATTGAAAGTGCAAAAGAAAACAATATTACAGATATCTTAAGCATCTCTGTTGATCTGGATTCCCTGCCACGAGTTTTAGAGACTGCCAGTATTTATCCCAATATTTATGCTTCTGTTGGCCTTCATCCCTGTCATTCTCCGGAAATAACAACCAGTGTTGACGAGTTAGTCACTTTATCTGAAAATTCTAAAATTATTGCTATTGGTGAAACAGGACTGGACTATCATATGAATTATGGTTCTGATCCTCTGAACGATGATTTTAATTGGCAACGTGAACGCTTTCGTAGCCATATACAAGCGGCAATTAAAACTCAAAAACCACTCATTATTCATACTCGAGATGCTCGTGAAGATGTAATTTCTATATTAGATGAAGAGCATGCCTCACAAGCTGGCGGTATTATGCATTGCTTTGTTGAGGATTTAGAAACTGCAGAAAAAGCTTTGGAAATGGGCTTTTATATCTCTTTTTCCGGGATAGTCACCTTCAAAAATGCACGGGATATACAGGCCGTAGCCAAAATGGTACCCGATGACCGAATTCTAATTGAAACAGATTCTCCATATCTGGCCCCTGTTCCCAAAAGAGGTAAGAAAAATCAACCTGCCTATGTTAGGTACATAGCAGAGTTTCTGGCGGAATTGCGTGGAACAAGTGTTGAGGAGTTTGCTGAGATCACACATAATAACTATTATAGATTATTTAATTTAGCTGTTTTAGAATAGCTGATAAAAAATGATAAATCTATTTCTGATGGATATATAAAACATGCCAAATACCAAAAGAGATTATCGTACCAATCTTTCTGTCAATGCCTTAGTTTTTTTAGATAAAAAAGAAGTGGCTTGTACCATTTCAGATATTTCTATTACCGGGGCACAGTTAGAAATTCATCCTCAGCCTCATTTTAAAAATGCTATGATGCTTGCTGAATTTATTGAAATTGGTGATGAAGTAGATTTTTCAGTAGAGGAAATGCATTTTGATGGAAAAATTAAAGTTGTTCGTAAAGAAATTAAAAATGATAAACTTTATCTTTCCATTGAACTGGATGATTTATTCTTTGGTTTAGAAAATCTGGCCTATAAAAGAAAAGTTTATCGTACATCACACCGTATGAGCGGTCTGATTATTATGAATGGAAAGAGTTATGAGGCGGTTAGTCAAAATATTTCTGCTAATGGTTTAACTGCAACAATTTTTGAAGAGGTAGATATTATAAATGGTGCAGAATTAACAATAAACTTTTATGATCCTGACGTTAATGGGAAGGCTAGAGTTATCTGGCATAAAACAGAAAGTGAAAAAACATTGATTGGCCTGGAATTTATACAACTTATGGAGCCAGTAAAAGGGATAGCGACATTCAAGATTTAAATCTTGTATATTTAATATTAAGGTTAAAGTTGGTATGAAATAAGCGTGTTTATTATTGCCTGGAAAAGGGGATAATAAAACGAATTTTTTAAAACATGTTTGTGATGAAGTTGATTTGTTTTCTATTTAAAAATTTTAAAAAATAGTGTCGGAAAGGGATACCGACACTATAATGTTCATTGTTCTACTGTCAGTGAAACAATGAAATAAACCTTTAGGTATTTTCTTACAATCTATACCTTTAAGCTGATAATTTCTGTGAACTAATTCTCATTTTAACTATTAATCTTTGCCTCTTCTAGCAGATTTACGCTTGTCAACTGTATAACATGTCTTATAATCTGTTATGCGTCTATCTTCTAGACGTCTATCATTGATTCCTCGATATTCACAGGTACAATTAGCAGCTGTACATCCCTGTAGCGGTAATAGGGGAACATGTTCAAATGAAAAATGTTGAGCGCTTAATGCTGAGGATAGATCACAACCACAATGACTAATCACAACTGACCCATATTGGCCAGATTGTTCTAACTCAAGTAAGGATTTTTTTTTGGACATATATGGCCTATTGTATTCTAATTAAGATCTAATTAATTACAATAAAAAAGGCTCTGAGGATGCTGTTACTAACAGAGTCTCTCAAAGCCTTATAGTGTTTGGCTCCCCAAGTATGATTCGAACATACGACCAAGTGATTAACAGTCACCTACTCTACCGCTGAGCTATTGGGGAATAAATTTTGTTCCTCTAACAAGAGTAACGAGGCATATTTTATGCGTTTTAAAATTAAAGTCAAGCAAACATTATTAATAAGTATAATTTCTTTTTTATATCTGATTTTTTATTAATTATTAGATAAATTTGAACTGAGTCCGAATATATAAAAAAATTGGAATTATACCTTTAAGATTAAAAATAAATAGTCTAAACTCTGCTCCAGAAACTATTACAATATAATAATTTTAAAGCAAAGAGTTTTTATGAGTAAGTTTAAAAATATGGATAAAATTAAGGTTCATAAGAATCAAAAATCTTATGGAGAATTACAAACACAATTTAATTCCTTTTTAGATAATGCTCATGTTAATCAACAAAAGCTAAATCGTTTTGAAAAAATTGAATTTAATTTGATGGTAGCAGAATCAATTAAAGATGTTTTACATATATTACAAAATGACTACTTAAAGTTGTTTAAATTAGATCGTAGTCGTTTGATATTAGATGATGCAGGCTTATCTATACAGAAACTGATTCCTACTGAGTTCCAGCAAAAAAATAATGGTAAGTTCCTATCTTTATTTCATACCCCCATGGACTTAGATAAATTAAGATTTTTACCATCAAGAATAACCACAGGTCTTTATCAAGCAGCAAAACATCGTTGGTTAATTAATGAAGAAGGGATCAAATCTATAGCAGTTTTACCACTCATTAGGCGAGGTCAAACAATAGGTGTCTTTTGTTGTGCCAGTAAAAATGTATCACGTTTTAAAGCTCATGTAAGTTGTGACTTTTTACAACGTCTGTCTTTTATTATGGCAGTTTGCATAGAAAATGCTCTTAATCTCGAAATTCTAAAACAAAATTCCTTTATGGATCCTTTAACACAGGTGCATAATAGACGCTTTTTTGATGAACGTTTACCTGAAGAGTTAAATCGCAGAAATAGAAGTCAGACGGCAATTTCATGTATTTTTCTGGATATTGACCTGTTTAAATCTGTCAATGATAATTATGGTCATGGTGTGGGTGACGATGTTTTGTGTCAGGTGGCCAAAAGAATTCAAACTGTATTAAGAACGCATGATATTTTAGCTCGTTATGGTGGTGAAGAATTTGTTGCTTTATTACCGGAAACACCTAATGAAGAAGGTCTGCTGGTAGCTCAAAGAATTGTTGCTGCAGTTAATAAAACCCCTATATCCATAGGAAAGAATGTCATTTTAAAAGTTTCTCTATCTGCCGGGGTTTCAACTTTAATGAGCAATGAGTGTTATGATGATATTGAAGAATTAGGTAGCCAACTAATATCTACAGCAGATCAAGCCTTGTATGATGCAAAAGAGCAGGGTAGAAACAGAGCTATTAATGCTGGATTACTGGTGTTAAGTGAAAAAGCTCAATGCTTGGCTAATAATTCATCTATATGATTTTTTATAAAAAATCATATAGATATTCAACATTCATCTCTTAAAATGTGCTAAATTAGTCATAAATTCTATTTTTTATCCATCTAGACACTAATTTAAAAGATTATATCATCAAATAATGAATCAGCAGACCATAGATAATGCCCATTCAGTCGATGTTTTGATGTTACAGGCAAGACAGCTGGCTGCCAACTATCGTCGTACCACTGGAAAAACATTGGCTGGTGTGAGTGGTGAGCTTGCCGTGTATGATGCTATTCGTTTACTTAATTTGGCACCTGCAGCCAATCAAATTGGCTATGAGGCAGTAGGTACTAAAAACTCCGGCGACCTGGAAGGTGATAATGTTCAGATCAAAGGACGTACTATTTTCAGTGATTCCAAAAATAAAAATGCTCAGCGTCTGGGACAGCTCAAAATGGAGCAGGCCTGGGATAGTGT
>JADFVK010000195.1 GCA_015222495.1 Pseudomonadota bacterium | reverse complement strand
GGATTTGTAGATTTTGATTATGAAATCACCTTACTGACCATTCGTCATGTCAATGGTACAGCTTTTTGTGAGCCCATTGGACACAAGCAAATCAACGGTGATTATAGGGAATCCTGGCAGCCGCAGGCAATGTCTGATAAGGCAAAAAAAGAATCTATTCATATAGCCCAGACAATCACGGATAGTTTAGGTGGATGGGGATTATTTGGAGTCGAACTATTTATTAAAGGCAATGAAGTTTACTTTAGCGAAGTTTCACCCCGCCCCCATGATACAGGACTGGTAACTTTAATTTCTCAGGATCTTTCTGAATTTGCCTTACATGCCCGTGCTATATTAGGATTACCCATTCCTGCCATTCGTCAGTTTGGTTATAGTGCTTCTTCTGTTATTCTTGTTGATGGTGAATCTGAGCAAGTTGAGTTTGGTAACCTGGAAAATGCTCTGCTTGAACCTGACACACAGCTTAGGTTATTTGGAAAACCAAAAGTAAAAACTCAGCGTAGAATGGGTGTTGCTTTGGCCTTAGGTGGTTCAATTGAGGAGGCAAGAGAAAAAGCCAAACACTCCTCTAAAGCGGTAACAATTAACTTGTAATAACTTAAAGTTAATTCTTTAATAGTTGTTTATTATATTGATAAACAAACAACTATTAGTTAAATAACTATACCCTTTCACTTTTCTTTTTAGCTATATTATTTCTTAGATAAACAGGACTGACATCTTCTGCTTCAAGTAATTTATTTTCTGCAGCTTCTTTAAAAGCCAGATAGGCAACTTCCCTGGCGTGCGGATAAATAAGGTCTTCAGCAAAACTGAATGAACGACATTGCTTAGAAACATCGATAAGCTGTTGTGAGTATTCAGACCAGGCATTGCCCACCTGATAATATGAATTATCAATTGAAATAGATTGCTGGCTTAAATACTGACTAAGGTTCTCAGGCTTCATCACTTCTTCACTGCCAATACTAGTCATGAAACCATCAACTAATTCATAGGCAGAAAAATAGATTTCTTTCATTCTGGCATCATTAGCCAGTAATATTTTTTTAATCTGAAACTGACTCTGATGATAAGCTCTTTGAGCAAGCGCTGCTAATGAGGAAATTTGAGCGACGGGAATACCAGCACCATAAGAAAGTGCCTGAATAACTCCAGTTCCTACTCGTACACCGGTAAAAGCACCAGGACCACGACCAAAGGCCAGTACATCCACATCTTTTATACCAAACCCAGCCTCGTTCAAGACAGAGTCAATCATCGGTAATATAAGCTGTGTGTGCATTCTAGGGGCAATTTCAAAACGTTCTATACAGCTATGACTTTGTTGTGTCCCATCAATCAGAGCAGCAGAACAAGCATTTGTAGAGGTTTCAAGAGCCAGTATTTTCATAAGAATTATTGATAAGTATTATAATGCTTCTTCCACACCATCGTCGATCCATTGACGGCTCCAGGACAAAGTTGCTATTTTTTTAAAGCGTGCCACAGTCATCGCACCTTTTTTGGCTTTTTTACTACTGGGATCTAAAACATTATCAGATAAGGTTGCACGATCTATTTCATACACTTCAAAGGGTTCGTAATCATCATCCATAAGAACCAGAACAACACTATCCCAGGCCTGCTCCATTTTGAGCTGTCCCAGACGCTGAGCATTTTTATTTTTGGAATCACTGAAAATAGTACGTCC
>JADFVK010000029.1 GCA_015222495.1 Pseudomonadota bacterium | reverse complement strand
GCTTTAGGCTGGGCATCTGCCGAATCGTGGTTTTATACAGGCTTGGGTGTCAGCACTCAAAACAGTGCTATGGCATTAATATTGTTTATGATGGTTATTCCGGTGTTTAGCTTCTTTTTACACCCAATGATGACGGCTTTATCACGTAAATATGAATATGAAGCAGATGAATATGCGGCATCGGTTTCAAGCAGCGAACACTTAATTCAAGCCTTAGTTGCCTTATATCAAGAAAATGCCAGCACGTTAACGCCAGATCCCTTAGTATCTGCTATTTATGATTCGCATCCACCTGCGACATTGCGAGTGGCACATTTGCAGGCAAATAAAGGATAACTCAGCTTAATTAACGTGGACTTGATTACGTCCATTTTCTTTCGATTTATAAAGCGCTTGATCTGCACGATCAATCAGGCTGGTAGGCGTATCGCCTATTTGGAAAAAACTGATGCCAACAGATACTGAAATTGAACCTATTTGTTGGCCATCTTTTGTTTGTTGAAGTTTACTCTCAACTAGTTTTGTACGAATGGTATTGGCAAACTCTGTAGCTTCTTGTTGTGAAGCATCAAATAAAATTAATACCATCTCTTCACCACCAAAGCGAGCAGCAATATGTTCATCACCCACTTCTGATTTTAGTATTGATGAAAAGAACTGAAGTATTTTATCGCCAATAATATGACCAAAAGTATCATTTACTTGTTTGAAATGATCTAAATCAAATAAGAGAATTGCAGCTTTACGAATTGCCTGTTGGCATAATGTCGATAGCTCTTTATCAAGAGCGCCTCGATTGAGTAACCCCGTTAGTGCATCAGTTTGTGCGATTTCTTTAACGGCGGCCAACTCTTGTTTTAGTTGCTCGATTTCTTGTGAAGATTGCTCTAGATTTTGCTTTAAAGTATGGCTATTACTAAGTAATGTTTGAGTATTGTTAAGAATATCTTTAACAGTTACTTTTAGTTCATCAATATCTGAATAGTTATCGAGAGTGCTTTGCGAATTGGTTAGATCGGCAATAGAGTCATTTGTTGAGGATTCAACTCTATTAATATTATTTAAGGTATTGTCAACGACTAAGCTTAAACCACTATTAGCCTTCTCAAGTCGTTCGGGCATGCCTTGAAGCACATATTTTTCATATAATGATTGTGTTATTTTTGATGATACAAGTTGGTTGTTGTTTAGTAAGTTATCGATTTCGTTATTTAACTTTTGATTGTCACCAGAAACATATTCATACCACACAGCATAATTAACGGGATTGATCGGTGTTCTATGTTTGTTAACTAAGGGGATAACTTGTCTAAGGTTTTCAGAAGCCTGTTGGGCAGGATCTGTATAGACTGGAGGGAATGATTTATTAGCAGACATTGTAAATACCTAAGAAGCTACAAGTCATCCTTAACCTGATATATTAGGTTTGCACTTTAACATGTTGATTTATAAAATGCATTATAATTATTAATAAAGTGCTAATAAAAGGTAGAGCCAGCAGAATATAGTTACTTTTTACTGAGAGGATAGCGGCTAGCATGGTGATAATAAGGAAGCTGAGCATGATACTGTTCTGCATCCAATTATTGCCAGCTAAAATAGTACCAAGTTGGTGACTAGCGGCGTGATATTGGATGAGCGTGTTCAGTGGCACAATAATAAGCCCACCAAACATGCCAAAACTAATAATGGTTAAAGAGAAGATCGTAATTGTTGAGCAATGAGGCAAGATAAAAAGGGTCGTAATAAGACCTAAAGAACCTACTGTTAATAGTTGGTTAGATGCTCTATTTGTTAGCTTGCCCGCAATGAGAGAGCCGATAATAATACCAATGCCAGCGCAGGCTAGTAAACCTTGAATAATAATGGTATTTGATTCATTGAGCACTGTTTTGGCGAAGGCGGGAAATGTAGCCAATAAGGTTTGAGATATTCCCCAAAATAGAGATAACCCTATAATTGAAAGCCAAATAATAGGTATTTTTGAAATAAATAAAACATTGTCTCGTATGCTTTTTCTTTTCTGAAAATCTTGCCAGTTAAAAGGTGGATTTTGTTTTGTTATAGCGTCGGGTAGTTTTGTCGCGAGTAACCACTCAATTACTGACAGTCCAACTAATAACCAGCCAATAGGCGCTATCAGCTGAAGAATCTCTTGTTCTGAGCTGTAGTTCTGGTTTTGCAAAAAGTGTTCAAATAAAACCGAGAAAATAAAGATCCCCGATAAAATGGCCACAATGGTGATGGCTTGAATAAATGCATTACCAGATGCGATTCGGTTATTACCTGCTATTTCACGGATATAACCATATTTTGCGGGTGAATATAGGGCGCTTTGCAAGGCTAATATAAACGTCATGCAAAAGGTAAATAAAAACCAACCTTGATAATAGCCAAGCGTAATTAATAAGGTAATAGCGACAGCACCTAATGCCGACCAGCGCATGATCTTGGGCTTGGAAATATGATCAGCTAAAAAGCCAGAAGGGGTGAACAGAAGGATGAAAGGAAGAAGAATTAAGCCATTAACAATCGTGGTGAGAATAATTTGTTGTGATTCATCATAAATTTTGAAGATGGT
>JADFVK010000194.1 GCA_015222495.1 Pseudomonadota bacterium | reverse complement strand
TAGTTATTGTAGTTGCGTATAGTTAATTGGAGCCTGGTAGATTAAAGATCAAGTTATTTTAGAACGATAACATCTTCAATATAGATGTTTGTTTATCTGGTCAGTGACAGACAAATTCATCATTAACCGCTTATCTATTAATGGCTAAGGCTTTTCGTTCATGTCATTGGATGCCATTAAATTCCATATTATGACAGATAAATGTTACATAGTTGTTACATGGGTGCTACACTGTAAAGCACAAAAGGTCATGGATTGTAGCCATAACCTTTCATTTGCACAGTTTCTACACGAGAGGTAGATACCATGTCACAGAAGATTATACCACCAAAGTCAGGTTTTACAGACACATTTATTAATAAACTAAAGCATCAAGATAAAGTGTATGAGGTAAGTGATTATGGAGCCAAAGGTCTGCGGCTCAGAGTTACTACCACTGGAAATAAAATATTTTTAACCAGTATTCGTATTAAAGGTAAACTTTGTCAGATGACATTAGGACATTACCCTGTAATGACTCTGGCTGAAGCTCGTAGTGAGTTATTAAATCGTAAGCAAAAAAATTGTAAAGGTGAATTGCTTACTGATAGAGAGAAGCAAGCCAAAGAAATACAGCATAAACAAGAAAAGGAAGCTCGTAACATCATCACTGGTGTGGTGATGCAAGAGTTTGTTGATAGAGTTATTAGTACTAGACGTACTGCTGCAACTGTTGAAAGCCGTATTAAATGTAACATTTATGGAGGTGATAACTGTAAGATACAGCCGGTTATTGTTCTTGCTAATATTCCTATTCGTGATGTTATGCAGAATGATGTTACAAGATTAATTTATTCTGTTATCGACCGTGGTTCGCCAGTATTAGCAAAAGAATTATTGGCTGTGCTGAAGCAGTTTTTTAAGTGGGCAACTATTCGTGGATATATAAATAGCTCACCTATTGAAATGTTACGTAAGAGTGATTTAGGTATTAAAGCTAGTGTTAAGCCGGATTTTCCTCTAGACATTGATCAGGAAGATAAACCTGTTTCAGGGTTGCCGGAAATCAAACGGTTTTTCAGTATCCTCGATTATTACCCCTTAGAAGTACGTAATAGTCTGAAAATCCTCATATTGACCGGGGTGCGTTCCATTGAACTCAGAAAGGCTGAGCCTAGTCATATAGATCTAAATGCAATGACATGGTTTATTCCTGCTGAACATACTAAAACTTTAAGCTCAATTACTATACCTTTGAGTGAATATACTGCTTCTTTACTATCCGAGTTACTAGAAGATGGTAGGAACCATCTTGAGGAAAAACGATTATCTCATCAGTGCAGACGTATTGTTAAAGAACATGGGTTTAGGTATTTTACACCACATACAGCACGTAAAACTCTTCGTAGTCATATCATCCATTGGTGTCAGTATCACGTAGCCGAGAAGTGTTTAAATCATTCTCTAGGTTCAATATCATCTGTATATGATAAAGCCAGTTTAATTGATGAAAGACGAAAAGCACTGCAAATATGGTCTGATAATATTGAACGTGCAGTTTATGGCTCTGATACTGATAACGTGTTTCCATTGATAGCGGTAGGTAATTAATATGAGTGATATGGAATTATTATTTGATTGGTGGAAACGAAACAATACTTTCAATAGCCTTTCTAAAGATGAAATAATTGATTCACTTAAATTAAACACCCGTAAAGGTCGTATAAAACCGTTTGTTTTCCAAAATAATACAAAGGTTTATGTAGATAGTCTTGCATTTATTGGTAACGAGATATATGGCACTAGAATCAATGATGAACCACCAATTGACACTCGTATAGACGATAAAGGAAATATCACTGTAAGTCCTGGTTGTGCCCATATTACAAGAGGTAAGGTAGATAAATATAATTTATCCGATGAAGATATTGTTTATATAGAGCCGGGAGCACCAAAGGAAGCACTTGTTATGATTAATGAGACTACGAAAAATAAGCCTGGCAGACGTGCAAATCCTGAGTTAAAAAAAATGTATGAAATTGCATTTGAGTTATTTAAGGGTGGTGAGACAAAGACCAATGCAGCTATTGAGGCAATAAATCAGATAAAAGGTGGTGTTGATGATAGTTTCCAACATGCAATAGTGAATCAACTATCGCCATCTAAAGTACCAAAATGGTTTCAAAGAACTGATACTTATAAAAAATATATAGGGGGTACGAAATAGTACGGAATCTATTTTGCTAATACTGCATATTTAAGTACCTCCAACTTATCGAATACTATGGCTCCATTGTCACTCTGTGACCAAACTATGGAGATATTAATCATGTCAAAATCAAAGCATTTCAATAGATCAATTGAACCAGTTCGAGCTAATATTGGTGATGTTGCCACAGTTATGGGTATTAGCCCCCGCACTGTTTTAAGAAGGGTAGAGGAGGGGGAAATTCCACGCCCTGTCAAAGTAAATAATAAAAATTTCTGGAATTATCAGGAAATTAAATCAATCGCAGCTTCAATATTTGAGAGTGTAGCAGCATAAAAAACCACCACAAGTCCGGCAAAACTGTGATGGTTATCGTAAACACCTGTAAGTATAACATATCTCAGCTTTGTTGTGACTCCGTAACATAAGGAACACAATTATGAACGCACCAGTTCAAACGGTGACTGAGTCACCACCAGCAGTAGAAGATTACATAACTATTTATACAGCAGATAACACCGTCAACAAGATTTGTGATGATAACAATGGCAATATAATCAAGCGGGAAAAATGTCCTACTTTTTACCATGGATGGGCTGTAAAAAAACATTGTCCAAAAATGGCTGATGTAAAAGCTGAATTAGAGAAAATATCAGAGAATCCAAATCAATGTTTTTCTCTAGGGTATCACCCAGAAATACCAGTAGACCACCACTATTATATTGAAAGTCGCACTAACTTAAAAAACAGAATCAATAATAAAGAACTCGCTCCTATTGATAATATGCCAGGATATTATAAAGATGACAATGGAACTATTGTTACCACTCGTACAAAAGACATTATGGCTCAGTCCCCGTACATACTGCTTGATAAGGATGATGACCATCCAGATAAATACAATCAAAAATATGATGACTGGGAAAATGATTTTGACAGGATTATGCCAGGTTTTAAAAATGCAGAAAAAATAGTTAAACCGAGCAATAGTAGTCGTGCAACTGGTGGTGATGTAAATAAATTTCATGTGATTATCAAGATTAAATCAACAAATAATGTAACATCACTTGGACATCGCATATTAAGTACAGCCAATAGTTTAGGACTTGGGTTCACCAAGAAAACAAAGGACGATAAGCACCTTTCAAAAACAATTACAGATATTAATGTCTTATCTGCTGAACGATTAATTTATGATGGCAAACCCACGGTTTATAACAGTGCTGGTAAAAATGTATCAGATTTAAAACTATCATCTGCAAACATACAATTATTACCCGGTGATGGAAAAAATAAACCCATTGATACCAGTCTTGTAAGAATGATGTCTGACGATAAGGCAAAGTTCAAAGCAAAGTTTATTGATACAGTTGATTTTCAGGGCAAAACTGTAAAGGTAAAAAATACAGTTTATCAGCATAATAATACTACTGATATGAAACTAGATGACCCTATTACAATCAAACATTTTGACGATAATGGCGAATATATCCAAGTAACCCCCAGACAGCTACACGACAATCCTGAACTGTTTAAGCAATACGATGATGACGGTACGGGTAAGATACGCTGCCAGTCCACTTATGATGACCGTGGCAGTACTTCATGGAATGGGCTATTACGTCGTGCCCATAATGGTATACCCATTCTCATAGATAACGGCTCAGGTATCAGATATGAGCTTTCTGATGGTGATTGTGCCAGTCTTGTGTTTACTGACACTCACAGTGCAATCCAGCCCATGCAAGCTGGTGCATCTCCTGTTCCGGTTACATCTACAACACCTGCGGAATATCAGCTATGGCAACCACTAGAATCGCATGAGTGGCATCCATTACAAACTACATCTAATGGAAAGAAACCTAAATCAACCCTATATAATTTTGAAAGGATGCTTAACCGCTATCAGATAAGTATTGGTTATGACCAAATATCCAAAAAATTAATTATGAATGGTTCAGATATGATTCACAATTCGGATAAATCTGATAATGCTAATTATTCCCAGATTTATAACTTATGCAAACTAAATGACATTGATGTAGGTGTTATTGATCAGTATCTCAGTTCATTGATGGTTAAGAATGAATTTAACCCCGTGGCAGAGTGGATTCATAGTAAGCCATGGGATGGCATAGACCGCATTTTAGAGCTATTTAATACCCTTACCCTATCGCCGCCAGAGCAAGACCGTGACATCGCCTGGATGCTGTTTAAAAAGTGGCTTATAGGAGCTTGTAGGATAGTTCAACGCAAAGATGATATTGATGGCTTTGAATTTGTGCTTGTGTTGCAAGATTCTGAAGGAGGAAAAGGCAAAACTCGATGGATAAGAAAACTGGGTCCAAAACAATTCGTAAAAACAGGTGTAATTATGGACCCCAGCAATAAGGACATTGTTAAACAAGCAGTTAGTTACTGGCTTGTTGAACTTGGTGAATTAGATGGGACATTCCGTAGATCAGAAATTAAATCCTTAATGGCTTTTCTCGACCAATCCTCTGATGAATTACGCCTACCTTATGCCAAGACATCTTATAAATATTCCAGACGTACTGCGTTCTGTGCAACGGTTAATAATGATAAGTTCCTGATTGATGATTCAGGGGATAGACGTTTCTGGCCTATCAGCATTGCATCCGTTAATTACGAACATAATATTGATATGCAACAGATGTGGGCACAGGTTGATACTTTGAACGAAATACACTGGTTAAATGATGAAGAAAATGATCTTGTTATTAATACCAATAAAAAGTTTAAGACAATTGATCCGATTGATGAAATGTTACAGCAATACTTCAGCAAGGAAATTCCAGGTAGTGAATATATTCATTTAAATTGTACTCAGATTTTACAACAGGCCGGGATAACATTACCTAATTAGAGGGCAATTAAATAAAACTAGTCGTTGGTTAAAATCTTCTGGTTATGAATGGAAGCATACAAATAAAAAAGACGGGTTTTTGATTCCTCAGGTGAACGTTTTCAGCGGTGGGTGATGTGGGTTTAAGGTGGATCAACTTTTTAGCAGTTGATCCACCCCTGAAACCATTGCCATTATTGTCTTACAGCCACTTGGTGGGTTAAGTGAGTTAAGTATTATATATATATTTTATATTATTAGTAGGTAGTACTAGCAATGGCTAATACTGACCTTACCTACATGTTCAGTATAAAGAATAGGAAAACATAACTCACTAACCAACCTAAATAGCTGTAAGACAATACTGGCAAGTGTTTCAGCGGTGGGTGGGGTTTCAGACATTCTAACCCACTACCCACTATTTTAAAATATGTGATTTTAAAAACAGGCTAAAAACGAATCACATAATTTAAAAACCGAATTACATAATTTAACGAGGAGTCTAAATCATGAGTGGTTATATTAAGTCTATTATCCAGCACAAAGGTATCTATCCCGATTTGGTCTGGTATTATGAAAAGATGCGCCCAACACTTCCTGAAGATGAACAAACAGTGATTGATGCGCTCATAACACTCTGCAAGATGGGCAAGAATGGCTCTCTAAGCGATGCCATTGCGTTCCTGCATGATAAGTATCCAAAGCACCAGCAGAGTAATGAGAATAGTCATCACTGGGGTAATCAATCCGCAGGAAGACCTCCGATACCACTTGAAGAAATGAAAGCAGTAGTTAAATCAGTTCGTGACCATAGAGACGCTGGCCGTAGCCGTAACCTGCCAGACTCATGCAATGAACTCGGCGTTGAGTTTGAGACATTTAAAAATTATTGTCGGGTAATTGCTAAGCAGGAACAGGGTAAGTATTAAATAATTCTTACATCTTGTGAATTATGTTCAGTAATCATATTATTAAGCTACCGATAATAATTACCAGGACCAGACAAGTGAAACAAACTCATGGCTCAGTTGCTCAAGATTTAATTACAAACCATCCGGACTACTTCCGGCCAGACCACTCAGTCTATCATGATGGCATAACTCGATACACAAGGGATGACCAGGGTCGGTCAGTCTTGAAAGATACCCATTCTAAATCAGATATACATGCTTTCGTGCTGAAAGCATTGGCTAACACTGGTTTAGACAGTGCCCAGTTTATTCGTGGTGTTACAGATATGATCATCATGCGGTACTCAAGCAGAGCAACCTAATACCCCCCATCACAGATAAACTTAGCAGGAGATTAGCAGACTATGCCGAAGTATAAGCCAGGCACCAGTGGAAACCCAGCTGGGACCAAGGTTGGAACACGAAGACGTAGCACCTTAATGGATAAAGCATTAAAAAAATGCGGTGAGTCCAATGGTATGGATGTATCTCAGAAGATAATTGAAATGGTTGCTGCACAAGCATTGGCCGGCGATATAACCAGCCAGAAGATGATTATCGATAGGCTTATACCGGTGATTAAACCCCAACTACCCCAGGTAGAAATAACCGGCTTACCCAAAGAATTAGGTTTAATGTCTAAGTGCGAACATATAATTCAGCTGATAACAGATGGTGAGCTTGCTGTTGATACAGGTAAAGAGATTTTGGCCTCTTTTACAAATCTATTGAAAGTTCAGGAAGCTACCGAAATAAATAACAGATTATTAGCCTTGGAGGCACAAGCCAAATGACCAGAACTGAGATGCAGGAAATACGTGAAGATATTCAGAATTACAATAAACAGCGCGATGAGCTGGATATTCTCATATCAGATGCTAACCAGGCTATTCAGTTCGCAGAACAAGCCCGTATAGACGATTCTGAGTCACTTGAGAGCTTAAAGATTGAGTTGCCTACCCTGTTAATTAAACAGGCTCAGTACAACACAGAGTCACACTCCATGAAATTTCAAGTAGATACTTTGCCTCTTGAAATGGTCAATGACAGATTTTCTTATGTATTGCGCGAGATTGGAGTTCTGCAGATTATACTGGCAGTTGACCATGCAGAAGTGATTAATACTCTGGTAGTCAAGCTGAAGCCTTTGCAGACCAGGTTAAAATCACTGGTTAAACCAGATTATGACGATGGTGAACTCCTGACTTGCATAAAAATTTGTTACGAATTTGAAGCCATAACGGAGTTTTTCGGTAAGACCCAGGCTCAGTGGTTAGCATGGCACCTCAGCCATTTAAACATATCACCTGCTAAACAGAAGCTCTACACCAGCCTGATTACCTTACCTGGAGATAAATATATTGAAAAAACTAATCGACCAGTGTGAAGGCGTTCTTAGACGCTCATCCTATTACCACTCCGCCAGGCATATGCAGAGCTGTAAGTACTCAATGGTTTATGCACTTCAGCCGTGTTCAGACAATCCTGATTATTATTATCCGGTCAATAGTGAGAATCAGACCGTAGGCTTTAATAGTAATAATACAAGAGTGGCTATTAAGCCTGAAGATTATTCAATCCATAAAGATGATTTCAATCATGAATATTTACATTTGAACCAGCATGGGGTGTACCTATTCTGGCAACATCAGCATCCATGGGTAGATATAGAATCAATGAATAAATATAAATCAGTGCTTAGAAATACATTTGGTATTAAATAGGTTTTGCTGATGAACTCTACTATCAACACCCGGCTAAACAAACTGGAAGGTAATGCACCAGCAGTTCAGTGTAATGAAAATCTGGCAATGTCGCTTGCTAATATTGTCACGATAATCGCCATCTACTCTAAGACAGTCACACCACCGCCTGTTACCAGAGAATTAACCCATGCTCGTGAAGAGCTGAATTACATTTTGGATGCATATAAGTAATGCTAGTATCTAACCTCGATAAAACTAAACAGGAGCTGAGCAGACATTTACTGGCTAAATCTAAGGGTGATTTAACAAATGGCGAGATACTAGAATTATGCCATGCATATCACCTGTTGAAACAGCCTGATAACCCACCAGTGCAGATTAATAACCACCAGCTGAATAAAATGATTAAGGGTTAGTAGTTCAAGTTTAATCTGATCGGTTTTGACCTATAGTACTAATTTACTGCTATAACTATTTTTGTTTACATTTCCAGTTAGCAGCCATTTCCAATTATTCAAAATTTGACTGAAGAAGATTTTCCAATCCGTCAGAATCCACCCTGTTTCGGTCAACTAAAAACCTGCAAAAAAGAGATAGATTTCTTTTTTTGCTTTCAATTCAAAAGGTTTGTAAGAGCATAGGAGAAGGTATTTGTTATTGAATAAGAAAACGGAGGAAGAAATTTATTCTGGATGTTATCTTCCAATAAAGACTGATGCTCTAAAGGTGGATGAAGATAGGTTAAGCTGCAACCTCAGAAGTTAACCAATGATATCCTTCATCTATAGTTTTAAATAATTTTGTTTGATTATCTTTAAATATAGTTTCTTTGGAGCTATTAAATGACTCTATAGTAATCGGATCGTCTGCAATACAGGCAATTTTCTTAAAAACATGTTTTCCATTTGTTTTCATGTATGTTGCCGCATCAACAGAATAAAAATTATCTTTATTTCGGGTGCAAATAATATTTACCGGTGTACTATATTCCTTAATAATAGCATGATATATATTTTTCATATCAATATCTAATAACTCACCATCAAAATAGATATTTATATTGATAATATTATCTTTTATATCACCATAGGTTTTTATTGTTGCTTTTCCCGTATCAATCTGTATTAGTGTATTGCTATAAATAGTGCTAGTTCTTTGGTACGATAAATTTATAATAATATTAATCTAGCATAATTAATGTAAGAAATATCACAAAATATTGACTCCGACTCCAGAGAATTTCATAGTACTTGATGGTGACACTGATCACTGTCAATAAAATTGATTCCCAATAAAGTTCAGACTATGAAGTAAAGATTTTAAAGGAAATTATACAATGGATCGTGGAACTAAAATTTATGCTATTATTTTAGGAATACTAACAATTGCCCTAGCAATTATTTTTTTATACGAAAGCCCTAAAGTCAGTGAGCTTAATAACCGTTTAAAATCTATAGCAATCATTAATGATTTTCCCTACCATTTCAAAGTACTGCGCATAAATAATGAGACTGCCATTATGAGTAGTCCTCGATCAACTGATGTGCCTGTGAGCAGAATCTTAGGGATTCTTTTTCCACAAGTAAATGGCCTATCAACACAATCCCCTGAATTTCAGAAAGCACAAAAATCATTAGCTAAAGTTCAGATTCTTGCAAGAGAAACGGTTATTTCTGATGCTGAAATTAAGCGGGTCAGCTGGGAGTTGGATCATAGCTGGCTGCTCCAGCATGGCATCTCACTATGAGTATCAATATAACTCTATATAATAGTGTTCATAGTTTAAAACTTAAAGTTACCTATTAGAGACATAAGAAATGAAACAACATATGACCAGCATTATTTCGCAATATTTTGGAATGTTTGCATCTAAAGAGTTTTCCCCCTGGTTTCAGCATCTTGTTAATCAAAGTTATGTCAGTTTGATGGGACTCGATATGAGTAATTTTTATGCACCATCAAGCTATAAAACTTTAAATAAACTTTTTACACGCAGTTTTCGTGAACCGCGTAGTTTCTCACTTGATGAGAGTCATTTTATTTCACCATGTGATGCATTTATTTCTGAATGTGGCAATTTAAATGGTGATATTGCCTTACAGATAAAAGGGGTGACGTATAGCATCTCTGAGCTATTGGGTGAGCATTTTAGTGAAGAAGAAAAAGCTCAAGTCAGCGGTGGACAGTTTATGAATTTTTATCTGTCACCAAAAGATTATCACCGTTACCATATTCCTATTAATTTGAATATCCTTAAAGCAGTACATATCCCTGGCAAGCTCTACCCTGTCAATATACCATCACTGAATAAGCGTTTAAACTTGTTTATTGAAAATGAGCGTGTTGTGCTTGCATGTGAAACAGAAGAAAAAAAACATTTTTATATGGTATTAGTTGGCGCATTAAATGTCGGGAAAATGCAGATGAGTTTTGATTCTAATATTCAAACCAATGCATCAACGAAACATATACAATCGTTTGAATACGAAAACTTATATCTTCAGAAAGGTGAAGATTTTGGTTGTTTTGAAATGGGTTCAACGATTGTTATTATTAGCGAACCCGATATGTTTGATTTAAAGATAACAACAGGACAAAATATCCTTTTTGGACAAAATGTCGCCAGGTTAAAGTAATTGTTGTTTAATATGTGATTTAATCTATTACAATTTAATCAAAAAATTCTTTAGCGACTTGAGTAGCAAATCCTGTTTGCTCTATACATTCCACCTGTTTTTTTTCCAATGCTTCTTTGAATTTTGGCCAAAATCTACCGGCAATAACTTTAGATACATGCAACTTAATTAACATATTCGCCACTTCTGGACCCACCTGGTTAGCATCGCTTGCATAGGAGTTTTCAAGAATTTCACTCAGATGTCCATCTGCAGTGAATACTAAAAAAAATAAAGCGCGTGCGCCTTGTGAAC
>JADFVK010000193.1 GCA_015222495.1 Pseudomonadota bacterium | reverse complement strand
GCATATTCTGCTTTAACAAATAAGCTGCGCTGTTTTTTATATTTATCGCTTAAATCAAGTTTTACTTCAGGCTCTTGAGCACCAAGTGGTGAGAAAGCTAATAAAGTGATACAGAAAAAAGTCAGGAGACGAGTTGATATAGAGTAGTACAATTTTTTTACCAGTTTTACGCTGAGGAGACTGTGTTATTATAATACGATATTTATTTTTTTAAAGGTATTTTTTATGACAGAGGCATTGTCAAATTCACGAAAAGTCAGCCTGGCTCCAATGCTGGACTGGACAGATCGGCATTTTCGCTATTTATTGCGTTTGGTATCAAAAAATATCTGGCTATATTCTGAGATGGTGACCACAGGGGCAATTCTGCATGGTAATAATCTGCAACGATTCCTGGCTTTTAATGAAGAGGAACATCCTTTAACTTTGCAGTTGGGGGGCAGTGTACCAGAAGAGTTAGCACAATGTTGTCAGCTGGCAGAGAATTATGGCTACAATGAAGTCAATCTCAATGTAGGCTGTCCCAGCGATAGAGTTCAATCAGGCCGTTTCGGAGCCTGCTTGATGGCTACACCTGACTTAGTTGCGCAATGTATTGCCGCTATGATCGAGAGTGTTGATATTCCCATCTCCATTAAAACCCGTATTGGCATTGATCGTGAAGATCATTATGAGCAATTACAAGCATTAGTTCAAAAGGTGAGTGCAACAGGTTGTCAATATTTTACCATTCATGCCCGTAAGGCCTGGTTAGAAGGCTTGAGTCCAAAAGAAAACAGAGATATTCCTCCCTTACGCTATGATTTTGTCTATCAGTTAAAGAAAGACTTCCCTGAGCTGCATATTAGTATCAATGGTGGTATAAAAACATTATCTGATATGAGTGAACATTTAAATCATGTTGATGGGGTTATGATTGGTAGGGAGGCATATCATAATACTTATTTAATGGCGCAGGTGGATAAATTGTTTTATCAGTCAGATCAGGCAATTCCCACTAGAAAAGAAATTATCAATGCCTATGCTGATTATATAGAGTTGCAAATGGGTAAGGGGGTACCCCTAATGCAACTCACTCGTCATGTCTTAGGACTGATGCACTCCTGCCCAGGCTCTAAAGGCTTTAGACGCTTGATTAGTGAAAATGCCTATAAAGAAGGCTTTGGTGCTGAATTATTAATTAAAGCTGCCGCTGAGGTGGATTGTAGCTAGTAGGAATAAAATATTAGCGTTTTATGTTTTAATCTGGTGCCATTGTCTATCATGCTGGCCATCACGTTTAAGTAAAGTATCGGCTTCTACGGGTCCCCAGCTATTGGCATTGTAATTAGGGAAGGTTCGTGCCGGTAGGGCCTGCCAAACGTCAAGGATTGGTTGTACTATGGCCCAGCTGGCTTCTATGTTATCTGCTCGTTTAAAGAGGGTGGCATCACCGCATAGACAATCATAAATCAGTGTTTCATATCCGGTACTGGGTGCATTGCCGAAATGTTCACTATAGCTGAAGTCCATATCAACGGTAGAAAGTTCCTGTATGGTACCGGGTTTTTTGGCATTAAACTGCATGGAAATACCCTCATCAGGCTGGATCCTAAGAATCAGTCGATTCGGTTCCAGGTGATTTATTTTATCCATGGATTTTTGAAACATCATGTTGGGAGCATATTTATATTGGATGACTACTTCTGTATATCTTCCCGGCATACGCTTTCCGGTACGGATGAAAAATGGCACTCCAGACCAGCGCCAGGATTCAATCATTAATTTTAAGGCAACAAATGTTTCAGTTCCGGATTCAGGGGCTACTCTGGGTTCTTCACGATAGCCCAGTATATTTTCACCGGAATCACGATTACCACTGCCATATTGTCCCCTGACGGCACAGCTTAAAACCTGTTCAGGGGTAAAGGTTTGAATGGCTTTTAATACCTTGGTCTGTTCATCTCGTATGGCATCAGCATCATCAAATGAATTAGGGGGTTCCATAGCAATAACGGATAATAGGGCCAATAGGTGGTTGGCAATCATATCGCGCATTGCACCAGCTTCTTCATAATAGTTGGCACGATCTTCAACACCGAGTGACTCAGAAACTGTAATTTGAATATGATCGATATAGCGGTGATTCCAGATGGGTTCAATGGTGCCATTACCGAAACGATAGGCCATAATGTTTTGTACGGTTTCTTTTCCAAGATAATGATCAATACGATAGATCTGATGTTCTTGAAAGCTTTTATGCAGGATTGTATTGAGTTGTTTAGCTGTCTCCAAATCTCTACCAAAGGGTTTTTCAATAATAATACGTCGCCAGAAGTGTTCGGATTCAGTGGCTAAACCGGCATTTCCCAATTGTGTGGCTATTTCACCAAAAAAATTAGGTGGTGTGGCACAATAAAACAAATAATTATCAGGCGTTTCTGTTTTACTATCTATGTCAGCCAGAAAGTTTTTCAGGTTTTTATAGGTTTCAGGATCTCTGAAGTCCCCTTGCATAAAATGGGCTTTAGAAACCTGCTCATCCCATAATTCCTGAGAGAAATATTCCTTATCAATAAAATCTTCTATCTCACTACTGAGACTTTCTCGATAGACTTCATTATTGGCATCTGCCCGATCGACACCAACAACGCTGGTATGTTTGGATAATAAGCCCTGCTGCATTAAGTGATAAAGAGCCGGGATTAATTTACGTTTGGTTAAGTCACCACCGGCACCAAAAATAATAATAATAGACTTGGGTGCTTTTTGTGGTGTATTGATATTTTCCATTAAACTTCCTAATTTTAATCTATTATGCTTTATACAAAATAATACTGATATTATCCTTGCCGCCTTTTCTATTAGCCATTGCAATAAGGATTTGAGAAATTTCCTTAATACTATTATTCTGGCTTTTATTAAGAATAGCACAAAT
>JADFVK010000192.1 GCA_015222495.1 Pseudomonadota bacterium | reverse complement strand
CGCCAGCGTGTGCCCTCTGCTGTATCTTCTAATAAAATATCTTCTGTATCTAATACATCTCGAATGCGATCACATTCTGGCCAATTCTTATCTGCTTTAGCTGTTGCACGTTGTTCTATCAAAGAGTTAATATCATCATCTGATAAACCACCCTCTGCTGTACTGCCCTGAAGGAATTGTTGTGCATCAGTTTCTAATAAGCCCAGTAATTCAGCCAATTTTTTCAATTGTCCTGCAACAACACTAGCCTGTTGAGGCTCAGTAGGCTTTAAACGATTTACTTCATGGCTCATATCAAACAACACAGAAATAGCAATGGGTGTATTGAAATCATCATCCATGGCTTTGAAAAAACGCTGACTATAGTCAGTAGATTCATCTATCGCAGCATCATCCGTTATTTCTACACCTAATAAAGCCTGATATAAAGTCGTTAATGAGGCTTTTGCCTTATCCAGGTTTTCATCAGAATAATTCAGAGGGCTTTGATAATGGCTATTTAAAATAAAATAGCGGATAACCTCAGCTGCATAGGACTGTAATACCTCACGGATAATAAAAAAATTACCCAATGATTTAGACATTTTTTCATCATCTACACGTACAAAACCATTATGAATCCAATAATTTACAAATTTATGTCCTGTACAGCCTTCTGATTGTGCTATCTCATTTTCATGATGTGGAAACTTTAAATCCAGCCCTCCGCCATGAATATCAAAATGGTCTCCAAGACAATTAGTAGACATTGCTGAACATTCAATATGCCAGCCAGGACGACCTTTACCCCAGGGAGAATCCCAACTGGGCTCACCGGGCTTGGCGGTTTTCCATAAAACAAAATCCATAGGAGAGCGTTTTGCTTGATCGACTTCGACACGACTACCTGATTGCAGATCACCCAGATTCTTTTTCGCCAGTTTGCCATAATCTGCAAACTTATCAACTTGATAATAAACATCACCATTATCAGCCTGATAAGCCATTCCCTTATCAATAAGCGTCCGAATCATGCCTAGGATTTCATCCATATGTTCAGTTGCACGAGGCTCTATATCAGGTTGTTTAACTCCTAAAGCATCAGCATCTTCATGCATGGCGGCAATAAAACGATTGGTCAGTGCATAAATATCTTCACCATTTTCAATAGCACGGGCAATAATCTTGTCATCTATATCGGTAATGTTACGCACATAGGTCACATTATCATCACCATAGATCTTGCGTAAATAACGGGTAATAACATCAAACACCACCAATACCCGTGCATGACCGATATGACAATAATCATAAACTGTCATACCGCATACGTACATACTTACCTTACCCGGATGAATCGGTGTGAAAACTTCTTTCTGACCACTTAATGTATTTTGAATACTTAACATTTTATTCTTCTTTCTAATTATTCAGCTAACATTCCATAAATTAATAATGGATGTAATTATTATTTTACTTCTTCTCAATCCTAGCCCATGAATCCCTTAAACTAACGGTTCTGTTAAAGACTAATTTTTTACTAGTCGAATCTTTATCAACAGTAAAATAACCTTCGCGCTCAAATTGAAATGCATCACCAGTCTTGACATCAGATAATGACATTTCAGCTCGTGCTTTAGCTGCAATGGTTAATGAGTCCGGATTTAAAAAATCTAAAAAATGACTATCATCATTATCATGTTTCTTCGCTGCATCCTCCGGATTTTCTGCGCTAAACAGGCGATCATATAAACGTACTTCTGCCGCTACACTATATTGTTCTGAAACCCAGTGAATCACACCTTTTACCTTACGCCCTTCAGGTTTCTTACCTAATGTATCAGCATCATGAGTACAACGTAACTCAATTACTTCACCTTGTTCATTTTTAATCACTGATTCACACTTAATCACATAAGAATTTCTAAGACGAACTTCTTTGCCTATTGATAATCGACGATATTTGGGTGGTGGTACTTCTTCAAAATCACTTTGATCAATATAGATAACTCGAGTCATATTTAATTGACGGCGTCCCATAGATTCATCTTTAGGATGTCTAGGGGCCGAAAGTTCTTCTACTAAAGCCTCATCAATACTCTCAATCACCACTTTCAGAGGATTAATCACACACATGGCTCTGGGTGCTGAATGTTCCAGATCTTCTCGAATACAAAACTCCAGAGTTGACATATCAACCACACCATCCACCTTTGTCACACCAATACGATCACAAAAGTCTCGTATAGAAGCCGCTGTATAACCACGACGACGTAGACCTGAAATGGTTGGCAAACGGGGATCATCCCAGCCATGGACATGATTCTCATCCACTAATTGTTTTAATTTACGCTTACTGGTAATCGTATAATTAAGGTTTAGCCTGGCAAATTCAATCTGCTGCGGATGTGATGGTGTTTGTAATTGATCTAAAACCCAGTCATATAAGGGGCGATGATCTTCAAATTCCAGGGTACATAAAGAATGAGTAATGCCTTCAATAGCATCAGACACACAATGGGTATAATCATACATGGGATAAATACACCAATCATTACCAGTCTGGTGATGTTCTATCTTGCGAATACGATAAATAATCGGATCCCGCATATTAATATTAGGCGATGCCATATCAATTTTGGCACGTAAAACCCTATCCCCTTCCTCAAACTCCCCTTTCTTCATGCGTTCAAATATATCCAGATTTTCAGCGACACTTTGATCGCGATTCGGGCTATTTTTACCTGCTTCAGTCAATGAACCACGATACTCCCGAGACTGTTCTGGAGTTAAAGCACAAACATAGGCCTTGCCCTGATTAATGAGTTCAATAGCATAATCATATAGCTTTCCAAAATAATCTGAAGCATATTTAGGTTCATCAGCCCAGTTAAAGCCCAGCCATTTAACATCATCCATAATAGAGTCGACATATTCCAACTCTTCTTTTTCAGGATTCGTATCATCAAAACGTAAATTACAAATGCCCTGATAATCCTCAGCCAGACCAAAGTTCAGGCAAATAGATTTAGCATGACCAATATGTAGATAGCCATTAGGCTCAGGAGGAAAACGGGTAATTAATTTACCATTATTCTTGTTCTGTTTCATATCATCATCGATAATATGACGAATAAAATTGCTGACTAATTTGTTGTTTTCCGTTGCTGAAGTATCGCTATTGCTCATTTTTTATACACTACCATGCTATAAATCGTTTAATTTTCAGTTAGGCGTAATTTTCACCCAGCAAGGGGTTGGAGTCAAATTATTAAGCTGTTTATATCCATTATGACTGAGCATCTGCTATAATTCGCCCTTTAAAAATATTTCTTCTCTTAACTAAGGTATTAACAATGTTAAAAATTAAAGCATTATTGACTCTTTGTACAAGCATATTATTACTTATCAGTCTCAATAGTTTTGCAGCTGATGTGGTCAAAATAAAAATAGTCACCAATCAGGGTGATATTTTACTTGAGCTCTATCCTGACAAAGCACCTAAAACAGTGGAAAATTTTGTCAAATATGCTGATTCACATTTTTATAGAAAAACCATATTTCATCGTGTTATCAAAGGTTTTATGATTCAAGGCGGTGGATTTACCAATGCCAGCGATCGTAAGAGACCTGCCTTTGAGCCTATTCAAAATGAAGCGGATACCGGTTTGAAAAATGATCGTGGTACGATTGCTATGGCAAGAACTAGCAATCCTCACTCAGCTACAGCACAGTTTTTCATTAATTTAAAAGATAATGATTTCTTAAACCACACCCGAAAATCAATGAATGGTTGGGGTTATTGTGCATTTGGTAAGGTGACCAGCGGCATGGATGTAGTAGATAAAATTGCTCAGGTCAAAACCCAGGAAGTGGCAATGCAGCAAAACATCCCAATTGATCCTATTTATATTGAAGATGTTATCGTT
>JADFVK010000191.1 GCA_015222495.1 Pseudomonadota bacterium | reverse complement strand
TATGAAAATACTGCATACATCAGATTGGCATTTAGGTCGTAGCCTCTATGGGAAAAAACGCTATGAAGAATTTGAAGCTTTCCTTAATTGGCTAAGTATTATGATTAGTGAGGAAAAAATAGAAGTATTACTGGTTGCCGGTGATATTTTTGATACCACAACACCCAGCAATCAGGCTCAGGCACTATATTATAAATTTTTATGTCGAGTCGCAACATCATGTTGTCGGCACATAGTCATTATTGCAGGTAATCATGATTCACCTTCATTTTTAAATGCCCCAAAAGAATTATTACTTTCCTTAAATGTGCATGTTGTTGCCGCAGTTTCTGATCAATATGAGGATGAATTAATTGTTTTAAGCCATCCTGAGGATAATGCACCGGAAGTCATTATTTGTGCAGTGCCTTTTTTACGGGATCGGGATGTGCGTCAAGTTGAAGTGGGAGAAAGTATTGATGATAAAGAGTTAAAGCTTATTGAGGGGATCAAAAAACACTATGCAGAATTGTGTGAGCTGGCAGAGAAAAAGCAACAGGAGCTAGAGCAGAGTGACAATAAAAAAGTACCTATTATTGCGATGGGGCATCTTTTTACTGCAGGTGGTGCCACGATAGATGGAGATGGCGTTAGAGAGCTTTATGTGGGTTCTATTGCACATGTAAGCGCTAGTATTTTTCCGGATAGTATTGATTACCTGGCTCTGGGGCACTTGCATGTTGCACAAAAAATCAATCAATCAGAGGTGAGACGTTATAGCGGTTCGCCCATTGCCATGGGTTTTGGTGAAGCTACTCAGAAAAAAATAGTTTGTTGTATAGAGTTCAATGATAAAAATGAGATAAAAGTCGTTGAAATGACAGTGCCAAAATTTCAGCACCTGGTGCAAATCAAAGGTGATTGGGAAAAGATTGCTGCTAAATTTGTAGAGATAAAATTGTTAAATGAGGCCGTATGGGTAGAAGTGATTTACCAGGCTGAGGAAGTGATACCTGATTTACAAGAGAAGTTAGAAGAAATGATTGTGGGTACAGAAATAGAAATTCTTAGAATCACTAATAAGCGAATTATTCAACAAGTATTACAGCCTGTTGATGACTTAAGAACATTGGATGATTTAAATACCGATGACGTTTTTGCACAGTGTTTATCAGCACATGAGATATCTGCAGAGCAACAGCAGGAATTGCTGCAGACCTATCAGCGAACCATGCTGCTTATGCAGGATGAAGATAGTATGATGGAATAGCATGAGAATACAATCAATACGTTTTAAAAACCTAAACTCACTAGTGGGTGAATGGCGAATTGATCTTACTGACCCGGCTTATACTGCAGATGGTATTTTTGCCATAACAGGTCCTACTGGGACAGGTAAAAGCACTATTTTAGATGCAATTTGTCTGGCTCTATACGGACGCACCCCACGCTTAAACAGAGTTAATAAAAATTCCAATGAAATTATGTCCAGACAAACCGGTGATTGTTTTGCCGAAGTCTGTTTTGAAACTCAGTCAAATAAAAAAACTAAGCGTTATATTAGTCATTGGGCTCAGCACCGTGCTCGTAAAAAAGCGCAAGGGGATTTGCAAAATCCTAAGCATGAAATTTCTGATGCTGATTCAGGAGAGGTTCTGGAAAGTAAGCTTAGTGCCGTAGCTCAAAAAATTATTCAAATAAGCGGTATGGACTTTGAACGATTTACCCGTTCTATGTTATTGGCACAGGGTGGTTTTGCAGCATTTTTACAAGCGGATGCTGATGAACGAGCTCCTATATTAGAACAAATTACCGGTACTGATATTTACAGTCGTATATCAATAAAGGTGCATGAATATCGAGCACATGAACAAAAGCAATTAGAAATACTTCAGGCTGAAATGTCAGGTATGGAGCTATTAAGTGAAGAAGATGAAAGTTTATTACAACAGACATTAAAAGAAAAAGTAAAACAGGAAACTATTCAACTTGATCAATATAAAGAAAAAAACAAAATTATTCAATGGAAAAAATTAATAGAGCATTGTGAAAAAGAACAGCAGATTTTAGACAGCCAACAACAGCAGAGTCAACAACGCTTAGCAGAATTTGAAGTTCAACAGGAACAATTAAATCTTGCCAGAAAGGCTTTGGAACTGAATGCTGAATATGCCACTATAAGTGCTATACGAAAAGAACAGGAAAATGATAGTAGTCAATTGCTTGCCCTGCAAAAAACATTACCCGAAAGAGAAATAGAGCTCAAAGAGTCAGAGACAAATTTTCAATTAGAGAATGAACACAATGAAAAAATAAAAATACAGCAAAAAGAGGAAATGGCGATCATTCGTCAGGCTCGTGAATTAGATTTACAAATTCACGAGAAAGAAATTCCTATTGCTATAGCTAATAAGAAAGTGGCTGAAGTAGAAAATGCTTTGAAAATTAGCCGGGAAAAAATAACTAATAATACTCAGCAGCTTAATGATGACAATATAAAATTGCAGGCACTGGATGACGTCATCACTAAGTCGAAAATAGATAAATTACTGGTTGAACAATTAACCGGACTCAAAGAAAAATTTAATTTACTGCGAGAGTTAGATAAACAGAAAAAAAATAAACAGCAGGAATTAATTGAAAGTGAACAAAATAAAGGCAAAATTCAAGCCTCTTTTTCTGAACAATCAACTGTATTAGAGGCGGGTAAAAAAGAATTAATCGTATTACAAAAAAAATATGATAAAAGTTCTCAGAATCTGGAAGTCTTACTGGAAAATAAAGAAGTTGCCACTTGGAGAAATGAACTTGCTTATTTACAAAACCAACAGAATCTTTTAGAGAATATGCTGAGTCAATATCAGGCTCTGGAAGAGTTTAAAGTCGAAGATAAGGCCTTGAATCAACAATCTTCAAAATTAGATAATGATAAACTGAAAAATGAAAAAATAATAAAAAAATTAATGCCGGAGATTAAAACTCTGCAGCGTGAGGTGGCATTATTGGAGGATAATTTATCCTTGCAAAACAAAATTCAGTCATTAGATGAAGAACGAAAAAAATTAAAAGATGATGAACAATGTCCTCTTTGTGGGGCAATTGAGCATCCATATGCGCTTGGAAATCTTCCTGATGTGAACCAAACAAAAATTGAACTAGAGCAAGTAAAGCACAACTTATCAGAACAGAATAATTATCTATCTGATACGCAAATATTACTGGCAGGGATTAGTAAAGAGTTAGAACAAATTAGTAAGCAGAAAACTAAACTATTAGAAAAAATGCAAGAAACTGATCAGAAAATAAATGAATTAATAGAGGGAGATAATTCATTTATGAATACAGGTCTAGAAACTATTCAGCAGAGACTTGAAGAAAATAAGCAAAGTATTTTAAGCTGTTCTGCTATCATAAAGGCTATAGAAAAGTTAGAAAAACAATTACTTTATGATAAAGATAATCTACAAAAATCAAAAGAACAGCTCAGTCAGTTAAAAATAAATAGTAAAACCATTGAACATCAACAATTATCCAGTGAAAAGACTGTGACCAGGCTGAAATCAGAATTGAATAAGCAGGAAAGTCTATTGACAGAAAATATGGAAAATAGTCAAGTTGAAATAAAGCCATTTAATATTAATGAACTCTCTGTGGATAAATTGTCTGTGGAACTATTGGATGATATAGAAATTGTATTGAGTTCACGTCGTCAGCAATGGCTTAAAAATAATGAAGATAAAAATAAATTAGTACAAATAATTGATCATCTTAATAATGAGCAAAGACATCAAAATGAAATAAAGACAAAGTTGGAAAGTGATTGTTTAGAACAGCAGGAATTGATTAAGATACAGCAGCAAACTTATGACAATATTGTGGCACAACGACAAACTTTATTTGCTGATAAAAATGCTGATGAAGAGGCTGATAAGTTATTATCTATGCTTGAAAAAGCTGAAAATACCCTAAAGTCTTCACGTCAGAAGTTTGAAAAAGCTAATCATGATTTTCTGCAGTTACAGACCCATATTAATACTGTAGAAAAGGAAATTGTGCAGCGTGAAACACAATTGAAGCAGGAGGAAGAAAGTTTTAAAATACGTATGCAGTATGTGGGCTTTGCTAGTGAAGAGAGTTTTAAAAATGCAAATTTAAGTGAAGAGCAGCGTCATGTTCTTATTCAACAGGAAAAAGTATTAAATACAGAACAAACTGAACTTGCAGTGAAAATACGTGATAATAATACCAAGCTAGCATATGAACTTCAAAAAGCTTTGTCAGATCAAAGTAGTGAACAATTACTATTGGATTACCAGGAGATAGAAAACCAGCTTAAGATCTTACAGGGTGAGCTGGGTGCGGTTAAACAAAAACTTGCAGATAACACTGCACTGAGAAAGACACAGGAATCCAGAGCACAATTAATAGATAAGCAGAAACAGGAATGCAGCCATTGGAATTTACTACATAATTTAATTGGTTCAGCTGATGGCAAAAAATATCGTAATTTTGCTCAGGGATTAACTTTTGAAATGATGGTAGGGCATGCAAATCAACAATTACAAAAGATGACGCAGCGTTATCTTCTTATTAGAGATCAGCAGCAGCCTTTAGAATTAAATGTAGTGGATAATTTTCAGGCTGGTGAAGTGCGTTCAACTAAAAATCTTTCTGGAGGTGAGAGCTTTATTGTCAGCCTTTCTCTGGCATTGGGTTTGTCTCAAATGGCCAGTAAAAATGTGCGTGTGGATTCATTATTTTTAGATGAAGGCTTTGGTACTCTGGATGAAGAAGCTTTGGATACAGCATTGGAAACCCTATCAGGTCTGCAGCAGGAGGGGAAACTAATTGGTGTGATATCCCATGTTCAGGCCTTAAAAGATCGCATTAGTACGCAAATTGTAGTTAAGCCCCTTAATGGTGGCAAAAGTGAAATTATTGGTCCGGGAGTATTGTCCGGTAGTTCCCTGAACTCACAGCAATTGACCGAAGTCCTGGAGCATTAATCAATGACCTATTCTGTTAAAGAATTATTTTATACTCTGCAGGGGGAAGGTGCTCAAACAGGACGTGCAGCAGTTTTTTGTCGCTTTAGCGGGTGTAATCTATGGAGTGGCCTGGACAAAGATCGACATAAAAGTGTTTGTCCTTTTTGTGATACAGACTTTGTCGGGATTGGTGGCGAGGGGGGAGCAAAATTTAGTAGTGCTGATGAGTTGGCTCAGGCTATTCTTTCCAGCTGGCCTGATAGTGATCAGGGGGTGCCCTATGTTGTGTTTACCGGAGGTGAACCCTTGTTACAATTAGATTCAGAACTCATCAATCAAGTACATCATTGTGGGTTTGAGATTGGAGTAGAGACCAATGGGACTATAAATGCACCAGATGGAATTGACTGGCTCTGTGTCAGCCCAAAAACTCTTGAAGGCTTAAAGCAAACATCTGGTCAGGAAATAAAATTACTCTATCCTTTGGCTAATGTAACGCCCGATGATTGTGTGAATTTTGATTTTGAATATTTTTATTTGCAAGCTATTGATGAGGCATCTAAAAATAATAACCCTGCTGTTGTAGATTATTGCTTAACATACCCCAAGTGGCGTGTATCTCTACAGACTCATAAGATTCTTAATCTAAAGTAAAAAATTCAAATTAAGGTATAAAGTGTATTTATGGATATATTAAGTATTATCATTATTGGTGTTGTTGTGCTATTAATTGCGGATAGTTTTTTAATTTATTATGTACGCAGGAAACGTAGGGGGAGTTTTAAACTGGTGATTGAAAAAGGCATTATTATAGAAAACAATGGCAATGTGCCATCCGAGTTTTTATATGATATCCAGCAGTTAGCTCGTATGTCAAAGCCAGATAGTCTGATAATTAATGGTAGTGGAATTGAGAGCAGTGAACCAAAATTAGAATTTATGGGTAATATTTCATTTGAACTAAGAGAAAAAATTGAGCATGCATTGTCTTTAAGTCTGCAAAAAAATACTGGGGAAAAAGTGTGAGTAAGTCGGCATTAGATAATATTCGTATCATTTTGGTCAATACACAATTTGCAGGAAACATTGGTGGTGTGGCACGAGCAATGAAAAATATGGGACTGTCACGTCTCTATTTAGTGAGTCCATTATGTTCTTTAGCAGAAAAAGAAGCCAATATTCGAGCAACTAGTGCAACAAATATTTTAGAAAATGCAATAGTGGCCGATACTCTTAGTGAGGTGATAGAAGATTGCCAGTTAGTTGTGGGGACCAGTACTCGAGATCGAGGTTTGAGCCTACCTTTAATAACGGCCAGGGAAACGGCAGAGAAAGTGGCTGTGGAGGCGACTGAGGCACAGGTAGCATTGGTTTTTGGGCAGGAAAGTTGTGGTTTACAGGGTGAACACCTGAAATTGTGTAATTTTCATGCCTATATACCGGCAAACCCGGAATATTGTTCATTGAACCTGGCTGCTGCAGTACAGACATTCTGTTATGAAATATTTCAGGCAACAGAAGCTGTGCGAACCAGGCCTAAAGATTATGTGTATCAATATCCAGAAAGTAAAGATATGGAATATTTTTATGAGCATCTTGAATTAGTATTAAAGCAGGTAAACTTTATTGTACCCAAACATCCGGGACAAATGATGGAACGTCTTAGACGTTTATTTAATCGAGCTCGACCCGATGAAAAAGAACTGAATATTTTACGTGGTATCTTATCAGCCATTGAAAGAGAATCTAAAAACTAATGAGTGTTTTAGAAATAACAATGTAATTAAATCAAAAGTGAACTTATGGAAGAATATCTACTGTTTGCATCAATTGGAGGATTATTATTTCTAACAGTATTAATGAATAGTGTTGCGGAAGCCTATGAAATTAAGCAACGTGAGAAACGCATACTCATCCTTAAAATTAAAAACAGTATGGATGAACTTAGCGATTTATATGAGCAGCTAAAGCCCTATAATATCCCTAAGGCTATTAATGATTTATTACTTAATGAGATTGTTCTTCACTTACAGAAAATCCAGCTTATTGACCATAAATTTCATGGAGTTGAGGCTTTGCTTGAGCAAGCGAGTGGAAAATCTAATGCTGAAGCCCCTCCACCGGAACCCGCCAATACAATTATAAAAACGGCATCTGAATTTACTCAGATGATTTCGGCTTTGCGTCGCCTAATTAAATTACTTGATTCATCTGCATGGTTTAGTACAGTTAGCTCTGAAGACCTAAAGACATATGTTTCTGAAGTAATATTATTACGCTGTGAAAAAATTGTACAATTTTATACCGATAAGGCGAATGAATCATTAAAGAATAATCAGTTTATCCAGGCTAAAGAAGATTTTTCTTATATTATTAATACTCTAAAAACATCGGGAATTATTGATAATCCAAGAGTACAGGAACTAATTGAGCAGGCTGGATTTATGAAGGACAATATATCTGAAATGATGGAAAAGCATCAGGCAAAAATACGTCTTGGTGAAGATGCTGAGGGAGAAGAAAACAAGTCTCGCTTAGGCTAGTTTTTCAGTATCCAGTCGGCCAATAGTAATTAGTAAAGATTCCTTACGTTTTTGAGCTAACTTTATCCAGTTATTAATTTCATCAATTAAGGTTTCTTCACCAACGCCATTTTTTGGAGCGCCTTCAGTGATGGAATGATCTAAACGCCCGGAATTAATAAAAGTCCATTCATCCTGATTTTGTGAAATAACGCCTGTATGTCCTTTTGATTCCAGAGAAAAAGACAAAATATCACCTTTCTGCATCAGCTCTTTCATCTCATGATAGATATCCTGGCTTTGCTGGGGTGAAGCCTGGGCATGAAGAATTGATTTACTATATACTTTGTCACCTATGGCTTGAGTAATGCCTTCGCCGGTAAAATAAGCATTATCGGCACGTCCTTCAGTTCTTGCCATTTGTAATAATTGACGACTTAGACTATCTTTACCGCGATAATTTACCCCCATCTTTTCCAATCCATTAACCACCAAAGTGTAGCAATCAATATTATCGTAAGGTGTGCCCATAAAAGTTTTAACTGCATCATCTAATTTATTGGCCATGATTCTTGT
>JADFVK010000190.1 GCA_015222495.1 Pseudomonadota bacterium | reverse complement strand
TTTTATATCAACTTTTGAAGAGCCGCTATCTGGAAATAAATCTATATAATAGACAAACTATTATTGGCTGCTTTAGGTCATGAGTGTTAATTGAGAAAAAAATGAAATTCTTTAAAATTTGAAAAGAATTAAAATTACCCTTTACGTCCCAAAGCTGCATAATTAGCACTTACTTATTTAGTCACTAAGGGCGTTTAGCGGCGATTTCATGAATTAGAAAAAATGTGAATTACGATCTAAACTTTAAATACTGATCAGTTCTTAACCAAGTTGAAAATGACCTTAAGCACTAATTTCAGGATTAGATCAGTTTATGGCCCAATTTCCAGTTAGCAGCAATTTCAAATCATTTAAAATTGGACGTAAGAAGGTTTTCTAATCTGGTAGCTATCGACCCACAGCGGATAAATTAGAAATTTCTAATGCTGCCATTCCGAGCTTAAAGCAATGGTTTCAGAAAGTAAAAAAATTACGGTTATGATTAGCAGGAATGTATGAACAACCAACTTCTAGATTATTTGAATTTATACAAAGCAGAAATTTTATAACATGAAATTCAGCGGCTTGTCCGCTGGAATGACTGGTTAGAAAAACTCGTTCATATCCTATCTGTAATTAGATTTTCTAAGCAGGTGCTCTGGTAAATTTGGTCGTGGTTAAAAAAAACACGACCAAATTCCTAGAGAACTATGCGTTAGTAAGAGTACTAGTCAGCAAAAGTATTTGATGTGATATTTTCATACCAGCTTAAAGCATATTGAACTTCACGGGCACGATGTGATGCATTATAGTCTTTACCACTTGGTGTTAATCCACCTGATACTTTTTGTATTTTTGAACCATCCTCTCTAAGGCGATAAACGGCTGCAACCGAGATGCCATCAGATGGGTTAGTTGAAAGAATACTATAACAGGTATTAACATAGGATGGTGTTGTCAATGACAGGCCGTTTAACAACTGAACAACTGAAGCGGCACAAACTTTAGCTTCAGAAGCTGCAGCATAACCAGATTTTGGCATGCCTTTAGCAATACTTGCATCTCCAATAACATGAATATTACTACGTATTGTTGACTCAAACGTATGTAGATTCACAGGGCACCAGCCTGACTTGTCGACTAATCCTGCGACATGTGCGATATGACCTGCTTTCTGATCAGGGATAATATTAATAACATCTGCTTTAAAATCTTCAACCGATGCAGTAACAGTCATATTTTTAGCATCCAGTTCTTCAATGGCTCCACCTTCAGCAGCTTTAACCCAGGTGATCATGGATTTTTCACCACCGTTTTTATTGCCATCAAAGCCATAATGGTTTGACCATCCTTCACGGAATAGGCCAAATTTGGAAAACTTGTCCTTGGGATCCAGAACGATAATCTTAGACTTAGTTTTACCAGATTTTTTCAGATAGTTAGCAATTAAACTGACACGTTCATAGGGTCCAGGAGGACAACGGAATGGATTGCGTGGTGGGCAGACAAGAACGGTACCACCATCCTTCATAGATGTTATCTGGTCACGTAGTAACTGAGTTTGCTTACCCGCTTTCCAGGCATGAGGTACTTTTGTATTTGCTATGTCTTCGCTGTGACCTTCAATGAACTTAAAGCTAACACCCGGGGATACAATACAGCGATCAAAAGCAAGTTTTTTACCAGAATTTGTGGTTACAGAATTATCATCAATTGCTGTGACAGTATCATGAACAATGTTAATGCCCTCTTTTGCCAATCCTGCATAACCATGAGCAAGATAATCCAGTTTCCTCTCATTACCAATAACCATATTACTTAAAAAGCAAGTATGATAGGTAGGGTTTGCTTCAACGATGGTGACATCAATTGCTGGATCAAGACGTTTAATATAACGAGCAGCAGTTGCTCCTCCCATACCACCACCGACAACGACAACACGAGCTTTAGCGGCATATGCTGAAGGAGTATAAAAAGTGGTAGCAGATGCAGCAACACCCAATGCACCACCAGATAGTTTTATAAAATTTCTACGGTTAAATTTATTCATTGATTATCTCCTTACTTATGGCTGCCATAGTATTGAATGACTGACTTAACGCCTGCGTGGCCTTCTTTGGCAATAAGAGCATCCAGCTTTTTCTTCATTTTTTTGGAGATAATTCGATCCTCACCTAAGTAATCCTCTAATGAATAACTGAGATAAGGCATCCATTGACCGGCTAACAAACCACTATCATCTTCAACATTTACACCACCATCACTATGACACTTTTCACAGTATGTATTGTGTAGTTGTTCCCCTTTTTTTGCCATGGCAGGATTTGTTGTCTGTCTGGCAGGTTTATATGGCTGAGCGGCATAAAATTTTGCCATTGTCTCAACTTCTTCTTCAGTATAGCCTTTAATAATACGTGACATGATGGTTGACTGGGTATCACCTATTCGGTAATCCTCCATGGCTTCAATCAGGTAATCCTCTGACATACCAGCTATTGAAGGAATTGCGGGTCCAGAACTGTTCCCGTTAGTGCCATGACAACCTTCACACGTTTCAGATAACATTCTGGCTGAAGCGCCCATCATAACGGCTGGTTTTGCTTTTGCTGTAGCTGGGGGATCTTTTTTAACCGTTTGCTCTGAAGTACAACCAATCACAAGAGCACTTACTAACGTTGATATTGCAAGCAATTTATATTGCATACTGCCTCCTTAAATTTAAATTATTTAATCTGTATATGCTTATATAGTTGTCAAATGAGATACAAAGTAAAGTACAACTGTTCTTTTATTATTTTTTTGAACAATCAAGAGTATATGTAAAATTTGAACAGAATCACAGTTTTTAATTAATTTTAGGTAGATTCTTTATTTTCCTATGTTGGAAAAATCCATGTTTCTAAGTCTTCCTGTAAAATATGATTAGGGAATTTCAGATAGACTTCAGATTTTAATAAGTAGGCTTTCCAGCGGGTAAAGCACTGAATGCCTTGTTAGAAAGTAAAAAGTTATGATAGTCATCAATGTTGAAAATTAACTTTGGA
>JADFVK010000189.1 GCA_015222495.1 Pseudomonadota bacterium | reverse complement strand
GTATCTTTTATTGACCACTATATGGCCTTGATGTACATCAAGTTTCTATTTTTAAACGATTAGTTCATAATTTTTTTAAATTAAAATCATGGCTAATCACATATTTAAGACTGTTTTATAAGCCCTTTACTAAAGACTATATACTTAGCATTCTTATTTCTTTCAAATAAAAAAGTTAAAACCTGCTATAATCTTGCACTTTGTCACACCATTATCCTTGATAATAAGTACAAATATCCTTATTTATCTAGTGATTAGACAATATTAAATAGTATTAAAAACAATAAGAAGGTATTTTAGACTTTATGGACTTAATTAAATCTTTAGGCTTGCAAACACACCTTAATCCAGCTGAAGCAGAACAAGAAAAGAAGCGGATTCAACTCTATATAAACTTAAAATTACATTCTTCAGGTCTACCAGCCTGCAAATCTGTAGATTGCGACAATGATTTCTTTGCTATTGCAGATGATCTGCTACAAAGCTATCGTGAAAAATCACGTTTATTATCTGAACATCTCTGCCCTGTGGATCAACGTATTCAGGATTTTTTAGATGAGTACCTGGCAGATAGTGGTAGTGACAACAATCCTGTTTTACCATCAGACACATTAATACTTGATCAACATGGTGTATCAAGAGAATTATCCTTACCTGTTGATGGCGATTATTTTGAATCAGAATTTGTAAAGAGTTATCGTGTCAGTCAGGGGGTATTACATAATACCTCAAGAGATCGACGTACCACTGCCGGCTCCTTTCATATTGCAGAAGGTGGCTTACCTGTTCCATGGGATAAAAAAGCTGTGCCGAAAATTGCTTATGCTAATTTATTGCAGCAAGCTCTAAATCCACCACAGGAATTACTGACTATACCCTTCACTTCTACGCAACAAGAAAAGGCTCATAGTTTTGTTTCTATCTTATTAAGGCCGACTGTTTGTCCTGAAATACCCAATATTGACCCGACAAAAACAGAAGCTGAAAAATCTATGGAGATTCGTTTCTTTGCTCCGGGTACATTAGCCAGCAACCTTGATTTTGTTGAAAGTATCTTTGGCAATGCCGGTAACCCGAGCTTAGCTGAAAATGATGCCGGACTGGATATCCAACATTGGGTTGGACATACCGGCTGTGTTATTTTAGCGCCTCATCTAGTGAGAATGAAGAAAAAAGATATGGGCTTGCCTCATATTGATGATGCTACTGAGCGCCAAAAAGCAGAGGAGATGTGTTGGCAGGAAGAAGATGAGTTATATAATAACGGACAACCCTTTAAACTGACAGCAAGAAATAAAAAAGGGGTTATTGTTACCATCGTTGCAGATAATTACTTTGGTTATTGTAAAAAAGAAGTTAAAACTCAAATTTCTTATTCAACCAATTTATTTGGTCTGGCTGAAGAAGAACATGCAGGTGGTGCATTGGCTTTCCCTCGCCATAATCATGGCGATGAATTTGGCAAGGACACTCGCACAAAAGACAGCACCTATAAATTTTCTGAAGTGGTAGAAAAGTATGCTGATATTATGGATGTTCAAAAGGAAGGTTATGCCATTGATAAGAACTTCCCGCAGCTTATCTATGTCCCTGAAAGTTTATTACGCATTGACTTAAATGAACAACTCATCAGCTGGTACAAAAGCGGTGAATACCAGAGTATCAAGTTAAAACCGGGAAATGTCTATATGCATCCCAGTGGCTATAAAATTGCCATGGAAAAACATCTTAAAGCACCGACCTGGCGTATTGTCGGAACTGATGCTGAAGGTACTTTTTGTCATAAGCCCTGTACTGTTTCCGGTGGTGGTAAGTCTGAAATTTCTAAAGCCATTGATGATGCAATTATTTATGGACCACTTTTTGTTAATAATCTGGAAGAATCCATGGAAAGGA
The DNA here is from genome assembly GCA_015222495.1 of Pseudomonadota bacterium. Classification (GTDB taxonomy): domain Bacteria; phylum Pseudomonadota; class Gammaproteobacteria; order GRL18; family GRL18; genus GRL18. Next base: position 1,879 of record JADFVK010000189.1, on the reverse strand, counting down.
TGGATGAGATCATTGCTTATGATTATTCCAACCGATATAAGGCTGAATTTGCACCTGACTACACCGGTGAAGCTCCACGTTCTCCTTTAAGTGAAAGAAGAAGTCTTGGATCGATGATCAAGATGCTGACTCCTTCAGAAGAAAAATTTACAGCTGAGTACAATGAGTGGCTGGAAACCATACCAGAGTCCATAAAAGCTTTAGCATTTTTAATCAAGCGCTTTTATCGTCCTTCCTGGGGTGATGACTGGAAAAAACATTTCAGCGTTGATTTAATCGATGGTGTTCAGGGACACGAATTAAAATATAATGACAGACAACTTATCATGTCCTACCTACGGGTAGGCTTTGATGATGGTGGAGCATGGCGAATATACAAGTTACGTCAGGATTATATTGTCACTGAAAAAGTTCAAATGGAAGATGATATCAGTGCTTCTGTTGTGGTACCGGCAAATAAATTAGTGAATATGCCAAAAAGCAATACACATGAATGTGTAAAGCTGGTTAAAAACTGTGAATACCGACTTTTCCAAAGACCTGATGATGCCGTCATTAAAGGCTTTGATAAGCAAACAGAATTAGAAATGGCATTACCTGGTAATTTTGTGGCCAACTTTCAACCACTCACAGCGGATGATTTAATAGAAATCACTGAAGATCAGGTAGAGTTTGATAAATATACTTTACCCATGCGAAATCTACTTTGTAAAAGCCTTGAAGAGGAAAAAATAGCCGTTTCATCTGCACATCCATTAATGGTGAATGGAGAACCGAGTAAAAATCCGCGTTACTTACAAGTACGTACGGATTTATCCAATCCATTAAAAAAATATGTTTCTATTATGGGAGCTCGTTTACAGCGTCGAGCACCTTTAGAAGAACCTATTTGTTTTCCTGTGGATGCTATTTTAACAGGGCGTAGAAATAATCCACCTGAAGCAAAGGCTGGTATTCGTTCACTGGCAGTTTATAATCCCATCCATTATCAGGAGTTACCTGAATTATTTATGGACTTTATCTGTAGTCTAACAGGTAAATCTCCATCTACTACAGGTGCAGGTTCTGAGGGAGCATTGACTAAAGGGCCCTTTAACGCCCTATTCCCCACAGCAGATATTAACAATGCCCTTGTCTCCTATATATTAACGGATTACGCAGGCTTTAGTAGTGCTGCAGGCTATGTTGGTCCGCAAATCAAAGTGAATCATGATATCAGTTTAATTATTCCTGAAATTTGGGCACAACTTAAACCAGAGAAAAGACGTCCTGATTATCTTATTGGTAAGGGACAATTAGAAAAGCTGGAAGACTTTGAGTATGAAGGTAAAACAGTTTTAGCCAGTCGTCTGGGTTATCGTATTACCAGTTTGTTTGTACACGGATTCTTTGGTAAGATTTTTGATAATCCTTCTGCTGTATTTGATGAAAGGATATTACGTCCTGAAACTCAAAATATGGCTGACTTTGTAGATGGCATTGATAATATAGTTGAAGCTCAACAAAAAGTTGCACGCAATTATATTAGTGACGGTTCAATTGAACAGGCCTGCCCACCATTAAAAGCTTTATTACATATTATGGCTAATGGTGAGTATGAAGGAAAGGATGCTCATCATCCTGAAATTCGTGCTATGTTTACACGAGAAGCACTACTTAGCTCTGATTGGTATCAGCAGCGTTTAGAAGTAAAGCAGGCTCGTGATATTGATTTATGGAATCGCCATATTGACTATCTCTCTAAGTTTCTGGAACTGGAAAGCCATTCTGATGAAGCTAGACGCCTGAAAATTTCTCAACAACTGGAAATAGCTGAAGCTAAGTTAAAACAGGTTTCAGATGCTGCTTATTTAGAGGACTTAGTAGGCACTATAGGTGC
>JADFVK010000188.1 GCA_015222495.1 Pseudomonadota bacterium | reverse complement strand
TACGCTATACGCTAAATCAGATCTTAGAATGCTTTTTGTACAAGGAAAGGGCAGTCACTTCGGTGACTGCCCTTTTTTTTTGACTTAGTAATAAAATTATTGTACGATAATTGTGATTAAAAAACAGCAAGGGTATGAATGCAATGTCAGGTGAGGAGTTAAAACTTGAACTTGATAAAGTGCTTATTCAGCAGCAACAATGGCATGATGATTTTGAATTAAAACGTGATGAGTTTATGCAACGTGAAAAACATTGGTTCTGGCAAAAAGGGTTTTGGTTGTTTGTGGCTGGTGCAGGCTTTGGGGCTTTGTTTTTGAAGTTACTTTAATTTCTGATAAATTGACTTATGTTACCTACCTAGTTACAATAATTGATGATAAATTCATTTAAACACAAAGGTCTTAAAGAATTTTTCTATACCGGAAATCATAAAGGTATAAATCCCAAGCATGTAAATAAACTGGCAAAAATTTTAGATAGGCTTGATTCTGCTGATGTTATTAAGGATATGAATTACCCGGGTTCTAACTTGCACCAGTTATCCGGGAATTTAAAAGGTCAATTTTCTGTATCAGTTTCGGGCAATTGGCGTGTTTTTTTTGAGTTTTATAAAGGAGATGCATATATTGTTAATTATGATGATTATCATTAATTAAGGTTTAGTAAATTATGAAATTAACCAGAAAACCAACACATCCAGGGACTATTCTTAAAGAAGATTATCTTCTTCCTTTAAAGCTTTCTATCACTACACTTTCTGCTTTACTTGGTGTTTCAAGGAAAACCTTATCTAAAATTATTAATAATAAATCTAGCGTTTCCCCTAATATGGCACTTAGATTGTCTAGAGCATTTAATACATCTCCAAATTTATGGCTGAATCTTCAAAAGAAGTATGATTTGTGGGAAGCAGAAAACGAATCAAACTCATGGTTGTCAGTGAAGCCGATCTTATCAGATATATTACACATGAGTTAAGAATTTAAGGTAATCACTTCGGTGAAAAATTGGAAAAAAAGAAATTTGAAGTTACGTGAGAAAATATTTAGACAGGTAATAAATAATGAAAATTCTAAAACAAAATAATTATGTTCTAATCCCACCCTTAGTCCTGGTGCTCATACTGCTATCAGGCTGTGGAACGACACAGAGTTCCAGTTTTTATCAGTTCAATGAAACTATTAATTCCTCACTGACCGGTGTTGAACAAGGACATATTATTGGTGTGGGTCCTATTCAATTGCCGGAGTATATTAATCGTCCGCAAATTGTGACCAGAAATTCAGCTCATCATTTAGATATTGCAGAGTTTCATCGTTGGGTAGAACCATTAAACGAAAGTATTACACGAGTTTTGGTGATGAATCTTTCCAATAATTTGAATTCAAACAGAGTCTACTGGCTGCCAAGACAAGATCGAAACTTTCCATTAGAGTTAAGAGTGGTTATTGATATTGGTCGTTTTGATGGAAAGCTGGGCAAGGAAGTTGAATTGCAGGCTCGCTGGACTTTATTTGATAAACAAAATCAGCCCAAGCTTACCAAAGTTTCATTGATTAAGGAAAAAGCAAATGGAGCGAGCTATGAGGATTTTGTTAAAGCAATGAATGGGGCTTTAATAACTTTGGGTGAAGAAATATCTATAGCTGCACAGCCTTTTCTTAAACCTAAATAAATTGAGTTCATCACAAAACTGGCGTACTTTTAAATGACAGAAAAACAACCAAAGGGGACGTTCGGGAATAGTCTGCAAAACGCACTCCGGAGTATAGGTTGTAACTCAGGAGGACGCTCAAGTACATCCATGTAACGCTCATCTTCGGCATCCATGCCTCAAAAAGCCTCCTGAGTCACAACCTACACTCCATATTGCTCTTACGTCATATTCCCTCACTTTAGGCGAAAGAGCAAGAGCAGAAGAAAAAGCCAGAGAAAAAGAATGGAGCAGTTATCTAGTATTAGTATCTTACATGTAGAGGCGCTTTTTGTTACGAGAGCATTCGCCTAGGTTGAAGTAATGACCTTACCAGGCGAATACTCTGGTAGTAAAAAGCCGCCTCTACAAAAATAAACTCAGAACTTTCTTTTGCTCTAGCTTTTGCTCTTTCACCACCAGTGAGGCACATAATGCGGGTAGTGATTGGTGAGGTGTTGCTGCACTTAACGGGGCTTTTCGAGGCATGGATGCCGAGGCTGAGCGTTACATGGATGTACTTGAGCGTCCCCGATAAGTGCAGCAACACCTCGCCGATTACGGATAACCAACACCATTCCCGAACGTCCCCTAAAACTGCTGCCACCAGGTAGAAAGTAGCGGGAAGTAGGTAATTAAGCCTAGCCAAAGTAACATAATGATTAAAAATGGAAAGGTTGATTTAAATAATTTTAGAATAGGTTGACCAAAACGCTGGCTGGCAATAAATAGATTGATGCCTACTGGCGGTGTCATATAGCCGATTTCAAGGTTGGCGAGAAAGATAATACCTAGATGGACAGGATCAATATTATAGCGTACTGCCAGTGGCAGGATTAGGGGAACAACGACGACAATGGCTGAGAATATATCCATCATCGCCCCGACTATTAGTAAGAATATATTTAATAAAATTAAAAACTGCAATTGACTGTCAATATTCTGCTCAACAATCGCTAATAGCTTCATTGGTAGTTGTGAATCAATTAATAAATTCGTTAATCCCATGGCGATACCCAGAATAATTAAAATACTACCCACCAGTGCAGTGGTATCAATCATTATTCTTGGCAGATCTTTAATAATATGTATTTTCTTTGCAATGACGGTTTCAACAAATAATACATAGGCTGCTGTTAGTGCAGCGACTTCTGTGATGGTGACAAAGCCACCAAAAATGCCGGTAAAAATCAGAATTGGGAGCATAATGTCCCAGATGCAGCAGCGTATAGCTGAAAAGATTTCTTTTAATGAGAACTCATGTGTGGGGACATGAAACTTGCGTGCTGAGAAAATACTGAAAACAGATAACATAAAAAGTAGTAATAAGCCGGGTATGACTCCGGAAAGAAACAACTCGTCAATATTAACCCCTGAAACAATACCATAGAGTAAAATAGCCATACTGGGTGGGAATAGCAGGCCCAGTGAGCCTGATGTGGTTAACAAGCCAAGACAAAACCTATCTCGATAATTAGCATGCTCCAGTAATGGATAGAGTAAGCCGCCTAAAGCAATAATTGTGACACCTGAGGCACCGGTAAAAGCAGTAAATGCTGAGCAGGTTACAATGGTTACAATGGCAAGCCCGCCAGGCATCCAGCCTAATAAAGCATTAAATAATTTAATTAAGCGTTTGCTGCCGCCGCCGCAGGATAAAATCATACCGGCAAAGGTGAAAAGTGGGATGGCAACCAGACTGGGTTGGGAAACCAGGCGGTACATTTCTATAATCAGGTTGCTGGGTGAAAGATCGGCTGAATAGCTGGCGATCAGTCCGCCGGCACCCATAACAGCAAACAATGGGGTGCCTAGAATAGCCAGTAAAATTAATAGAAAAATTATTATAATCATTTATGTATATATTGTTTTTGTTTTACTCCTTCTCCCAAAGGGAGAGGGGACGAAAAGAATGATACTAGTTAAAATCAGAACATGAAAGCTTCTCTTTTGTATGATTATCTGCAAATTCTTTTTGTGTTATTGTTTTTTTACTCATTTCCAAACAGGTTTTTTGTGTTGTTTTAATGCCGGTAATGGTGAGCAATAATAAGTGTAATGCAAGAATAAAAAAGCCTATGGGCAGGATTAGTATCAGGTATACTGACCATTGTTCATTAATAGGGGCATATTGCCATTCATCAAACCAGAAAATAACGGAATACCAGCAAAAGATAGCACTGACCAGTGAACTGATAAATAATAATGGGCGAATCAATTGATGTTGTTGTTTTTCACTTAGGAAGGGTGTCAATATGTCAATTTTAATATGTTTATTCTGGTCAGATACCAGTGCTGCACCCATAAATATAATAAATAGAATCAAGTGTCGTGCAACAACATCGAGTTCTGCAAAAGCGAGATCAAAAAAGTTACGGGCAATGAGTTGAAAAACTGATAGTGCAAGCAATAAGAATAGACTGGAGGCTCCTAATACTTTTTCAATAATCACTAAAGCATGTTTGATTTTATATATAATACTTAACCAGCCTGTTTGCATGATGATTTAAACCTATTCAGATGTTTCCGGCTTAGAGCGGAACTCATCAAGCAAGCTTCTTGTTTTATCAAAGATATCTTTTGAAATATAACCGGATTTAATTAACTCGGCTGCTGCTGTATCACGAATAGCCAGCATTTCTTTGATTTCCTGCTCATTCCAATCCCACATAAATTCAATGCCGCTGTCTTTTAATAGTGTAATACTTTCTTTATTATCTTTACGGGTAATGTCATTAATGTTTTTACCGGCTTTAACACCGCTGCTTTTTAATAGCTGTTTTAAGTCCTTTGGTAGTTTATTATAAAAACTATGACTGACTACTAAGCTGCCAATGGCATTGGTCATGGAAACATTGGTGGCATAGGAGAGCTTGGTATACCATTGCATAGTCAGTACGCCAAAGGTAGAGTTGTAGACAGTATCAATACTACCATGACGGGCACTGAGCTGTGTGTAGACATCAATGATTGATAAGGGCACTGGTGATACACCTGCCGCTTCGGCAAAGGCTTCACCTACTGGATCGCCCTGCCATAACCAGATGTGCTTGCCTTTCAGTTCTTCCAGTGAACGGATTGGCTGTTTAGAAAAAAAGTGTATCGTACCAATTTCCGGCCAGCCTAATAATTCAAAGCCTTTGTTACGAAAGCCTGCTTCTATTTCAGGCATGAGTTTATCTCGTACAAAGTCAGACTCATCTATATTCTGGAATAAAAAGGGCATTTCCAGTACACGAGCTGATGAATAAATTCGTCCTATGCCATAGCCGGTAAAAAAAGCGCCCTGCAATTGGCGACTGCGCATTTTTCTCAATACGTCAGGCTCATCACCCATAACACCGCCCGGGTAAATTTTAAATTTAAGACGACCATTACTTTTTTGGTAAACTTCTTCAGCCCAGCGATCAATTTCTTTCATCCATGCTGTATCAGCTGGAACTAGTGTGGCAAACTTAAATGTATATTGTTCTTTCGCATTGGCTGACTGAATTAATAAGATGCTGCTGAGTATAAAACTGATCAGCAATACGGGTAGTCTTAAAACCATTCGTCTTCCTTTTTCATTAATAGGGAGGCTTTATGTTTAGCAATTTGATTAATTAATGCCTGTTCAGGATAAAGCATATCATCAGCTTGTATAACACGGTTTAATAATGTCTTAAACTCCTGGTGGTCAAAACGCTGACGTTCTAAATATTGTGCTTTGAGTAAATCAACGATGAGCAGCTTATTGTTATTAAATTTAGCTGCTTTTGCAAAATGCTGTTCAGATAAATCAAAATTACCTCCCAGCATAGGTGATTTACTGCCATAATAAACACCGAAGAAAATATGAGCACTGCTCATATAGTAATTTGCATCTAAATCCAGTACTCGCTGCATGAGTACTACTGCCTTGGATAGTTGTGCCAGGTTAACCGCTTTATCACGATTTAAATCAATATATTTTGCCAGACAGGAAGCACTCCAGAATAGTGCAGGCACAGCATCTTTATCAAACTTGTTAATAGCAGTATTCAAGTCTTTAAGGCGGGTGTTATAAATTGTGTTATCTAAGCCATTTTCTATTAAAAGACCCTCAGAGTGCGTTAGGCATCTCTGGTAGAGGTGTGAGGCACGTTTGCTATCTTTGGGCTGATGAAAACCATCTTCTACAAAGCCAAAAGCATAACCATAATAGGCCTGAGCTGCATAAATATGTAATTTTTCATTATTAGGATCCTTGATTAACATACCTTCAATCAGACTGATATTGGCTGGAATGGACAGAAAGGCAAAATCAAGATCAGTTTCCATTCTCATTGATGTGATACCACCATCAATTAAGGGCATGGCAGCACGAACAGTAATCTGGGAGATAGAACAGGCACTGAGTTGAGAAACCAGATAAAAAAATAGACTGATTTTAATAAGTTTTTTCATAACTGCAACTTGTATATTTATAATTGATAGAGGTAATTAATATTATATATTAGAAAAAAACTATATTATAATATATAATAACTTTAAAAGTCTAATATAACGTATTGTTTTAAAAAGTAAAAATGATTACTTATTCTACCTTATTTTTTTTTCTTTATCTTTGTTTTTGTATGATTTATTTAATAATTGTGATATTTTTTAGTCACAATCTTTGTTATTTGATTTTTGCTATACGGGCTTTCTCCCGGTTCCAGTCACGCTCTTTTTCTGTGGCTCTTTTATCAAATTGCTGTTTACCTTTTGCCAGTGCAATTTTGCATTTAACCCGACTTTTTTTCCAATACAGAGAAAGAGGTACTATGGTATAGCCCTTACGTTCCACTGCTGCAACCAACCTGGATAGTTCGTGAACATGTAAAAGTAATTTCCTATCTCGTTGTTGTTCGGGAGAGACATGAGTAGATGCACACAGTAATGGACTAATGACTGCACCGGATAAAAAGGCTTCGCCATTTCTTAATAAGATATAGGCATCACGGATTTGCCCCTTACCGGCACGCAGGCTTTTTACTTCCCAACCTTCCAGCACCAGACCCGCTTCAAAGTCTGTTTCCAGAGTATAATCATGTCGGGCTTTTTTATTTAAAGCGATGGTGTTTGATGGTGCTTGTTTTTTCTTTTTTCCCATGGGAACCCTTATTATAAGGAGTGTTAGTACTTAAGTCTGAAGGCTTAATACTTTCTC
>JADFVK010000187.1 GCA_015222495.1 Pseudomonadota bacterium | reverse complement strand
GTTTCTAATTTGCCCGTGCGAGAGTCAATAACACTGACTGTATTGCTTTTCTCATTGGTTACAAATAAGCGGTATGTTGGATCAGCCCAAGCGCTTGCACTTATAAATACCAGCGATGATAGTAGTAATTGTTTTAATTTCATTTCTTTATTCCTTCAACCTTATAAATTCTTTAGTGGCAGCTCTTCAAACCAAGGCTATCAAGTCCGCCTTTAACGCCTCGTAATGGTGCTTCTGCGATAATCTTATCATTTTCGACGATTAATACTAGCTGACGTAACTGCCCTGTGTCACGAAAAGTAGCACCCGCGCCTTTTTGACCATCAAATGCAAGTTCATTTTTAAGATAATCTAACATTACACTGGCTTCCATACTTTGAGTTCGCGCAACAGTATCAGACAACATCTTCACAGCAGCCCAGCCCGCCCATGAATTATCATCCATAATCTGTCCGTGGGCTTTAGCAAACCGACTATTAAGCTGGCTGGCTGCAAACTTTTTAAAATCTTTATGCCAACCTTGAGCTTGTGCTTTTGAATCAGGGTTTTTCTTTAACATCTGTGCCATTGCATCATTTCTCATCTGCTGGCTTGCCGTGATATTTAATAGGTTTGGCAAACACGCTTTTCGCAAAGCATCACTATCTGATGAGATATTAAATACAGGCACATTAGCAAACTGCTTTGACTGCGCGATTGATAATACTTCCTCAGCATCTGCTGCTAATAAAACGGCCGTCACAGACTCCAGCTTCATTAATTCATCCAGAGTCACATTCTCAACACTGTACTTTTGACCTAAAAACTCACCTTGAATATTAGCTTCATCAAGCCCTTGTTGCATTCCCAACCAAACACTGCCTTCGGCAGGACCTACATAATGCAATTTAACATCCAGCACATCAGCTATTACTGCTTGGCTTGCCAGCAGTGCTAAAGCAATTAAGCATTTTTGTATCGTGTTCATTTTTGTCTCCACTATAAATCTAACAGCCATAGTACAGCGTTTCTCCTAGTTAACAATCAGGAATTTCTCCCAAAGAATGACAGAATCTTCCTGATTGTTAGAAGGGGTAAAATCAAAAAAGTTCAAGAATACCTCTAATCGGTCGCTATAACTGCCATGGATAAAAATGATAATCATCAATTAAATAAGCAAGCACTTGAACTAGAGATGGTCAACATCAGCCAAGGGCTTGAGGAATTTGCTACATTTGTGAGCTTTCAAAGCCGCTCTGATAATTTCCGTATTCTAAGTGTTGAATCGGTTGAAAGAGATCTTGAAATTGAGCTGGCAAAACAATCTATTGATGTCTTAGATCTTGAAGAGCATCGCTCTAAAAAAAGACTTCAGCAACAATTCATCAAAAAATCACTTTCTTTTTTAGGATAAAGTTTCAATTGATAAATTAATTGAAACAAATCTATAACTTCACCAAAAGATCCCTTTTTGAAATAAGAGACATTAGTCATTATTTCAATTATACTGCGATAATCGTTCAAGGGAGTGCATGATGACAGCAGTAGATACCAAGCCCACAATTCTAATCGTTGATGATGTTTCCGAAAATATCGACATTTTAAAAGGTGTCTTGCAAGACAAATACAAAATCAAAGCCGCAACCAATGGTGAGCGCGCTTTGAAAGTTGCTAATGGTTCATCACATATCGACATGATTTTGATGGATGTCATGATGCCTAAGATGAATGGTTACGATGCCTGCAAAGCCTTGAAATCCAGTCCTTCTACAAAAAATATTCCTATTATTTTCGTCACCGCAAAAAATCAAGATGACGATGAAAAACTAGGACTTGAACTAGGCGCTGTTGATTATATTTCTAAGCCTATCAATCCCGCTATTGTAAAAGCACGTATAAAAACACAGTTAGCGCTATCTGACCAAAACCGTGAATTAGAACGAAAAGTACAAGAACGGACAGAAGAATTAAACCAATCTCGCCTTGAAATTATCCAACGCCTCGGGCGGGCGGCAGAATATAAAGATAATGAAACTGGACTTCATGTTGTTCGCATGAGCCATTACTCTCGCCTTATTGCCGATGCTTTAGATTATAACGATGAATGGACTGAGCTAGTTTTTGCCGCAGCACCTATGCATGATATTGGCAAGATCGGTATTCCTGATGCTATTTTACTCAAACCTGGTAAATTAGATAAAGAGGAATGGGGAGTAATGCTGCAGCACCCCGAGTTTGGTGCCAATATCATTGGTGATCATGATTCTGATTTACTAAAAATGTCTAAAGAAATCGCGGTTTCTCACCATGAAAAATGGAATGGAAGCGGCTATCCCAATAAATTAAAAGGTGAAGATATTCCCCTTTCAGGGCGTATTATTGCCATTGCCGATGTGTTTGATGCGCTAACAACTGAGCGACCATATAAAAAAGCATGGACAATTGAAGATGCTGTTAAGTTGATTAATGATGAAGCTGGAAGTCACTTTGATCCTGAACTTGTTACTGTATTTAATGATGTTTTACCTCAAATATTAGCCATTAAAGAACAATATGAAGAGTCAACATTTGAAGAATCTTGACCCTCAAAATCTAATAACCCCGAATGAGTATGATTAGTTATGTCTACTATAGATAACCCTAAATTTTTAATCGTCGATGACTTTGATGCCATGCTTAAGTTAATAAAAAGCACATTGATGGGGCTAGGGTTTGTTCAAATAGCTACAGCAAAAGATGGTAATGCAGCTATTCAATATTTAAAGGAAAATCCAGTAGATTGTATTGTTTCTGATTGGAACATGCCGAAAGTAACTGGACTTGAACTATTAAAGCATGTTCGCTCATCAGATGAATTAAAGCACATCCCATTTATGTTGGTGACGGCAGAAGTTGAACGTGACAATATCAATCAAGCTATTTCTGCTGGCGTAAATGATTTTCTAGTTAAACCTTTTACCCCCATTTCACTTCGAGAAAAAATAAAGAATTTACTATCATCCTCATCAGTACCAAAGCAATCCTTATCTCTCTTAAAAGAAAGTACAGATAGTTCACCATCCATACAAAAAACTCGTGAGCGACCTACCGTTCTAATTGTTGATGATATTCCTTCTAATATAGATGTTATTACTGGTATCTTAAAGGGTGACTTTAAAACAAAAGCAGCAACTAGCGGAGAGAAAGCATTAAAAATAGTTTCCTCACCTAATGGCGCGCCTGATCTCATTTTATTAGATATTATGATGCCTGAAATGAATGGAATGGAAGTGTGTAAGCGGCTTAAAGAGAACCCTGAGACAGAACATATTCCTGTTATCTTTTTAACAGCTAAATCAGAAGTCGATGATATTACAGCAGGTTTTGAAATGGGAGCCGTTGACTATATCTTTAAACCTGTTAACCCTGCAGTATTGCGAGCACGAGTAAATACTCAGCTAAAATTAAAACGAGGAAGAGATGAGCTTTCTAATCAGGTAGATACATTAATTGAAAACTCTAAACTTCGGGAAGATGTCGATAGAATAAGTCGTCATGACCTAAAAAATCCTTTAACAGCAATTCTTCATACTGCTGAGTCATTAATGGAAGATAGAGGAATTGGCTCTGAACAAAAAAAGAATATCGAAGTCATGCGTACAGCATCTTATTCAATGCTTGGGATGATTAACCGCTCTTTAGATCTTTATAAAATGGAAATGGGAAGCTACCAATTCAATCCTGAGTCTATGGATATTGTAAAAACGCTATCTAACGTTATTGCTGATTCACGTGCGACCTCAAGTGATGACATATCCATACAGTTGGACGCACCTGAAACAAGTCAGATAAGTGCTGAAGAGTTACTTTGCTTCTCTTTATTTAGCAACCTTGTTCGTAATGCCGTTGAAGCTTCAAATGGGCAAGGAAGCATATCTGTAAAAGTAGAAAATACCGATGGAAAAACCCTTATTTCTATTCACAATAGCGGCATGATCCCAGAAGAGATACAAAGCACCTTCTTTGATAAATACGTGACTTCGGGTAAGTCTAACGGCACGGGCATTGGTACATATTCCGCTAAATTAGTTGCCAATGTTCAAAATGCTGATATTAGCTTTACATCATCTCAAGAAGCAGGCACGACAATAACGGTAAGCTTTCCGCTATAACAGTATAAAGTATCGAGTTTTAAGCTTAAACCTGACTACCATCTTCATTAATATCGACACCTTCTTCTTTTTCAGGAGGCATTAAGTCTGCCTTGCTCACGCCCATTGCCAAAACAGTATTACTGGCAATATAGATCGATGAGTATGTACCGATCACAATACCCAGCAATAGTGCGATTGAGAATGCATGAATTACTTCGCCACCAAAAACGAATAATGATGTAACCACCAGTAAGGTTGTAATCGATGTCATTAATGTACGACTTAACGTGTCATTTAATGCTCGGTTAACGATCTCTTCTGACGAGCCTTTACGCATACGTAAAAATGTTTCTCGCACACGATCAAACACTACAATAGTGTCATTGAGTGAATAACCTATTATGGCTAATATCGCAGCTAATACGGTTAAATCGAACTCTAATTGGAATATGGAAAAGATACCAAGAGTAAGCACAACATCGTGTACCAATGCGGCTACAGATCCGAT
>JADFVK010000186.1 GCA_015222495.1 Pseudomonadota bacterium | reverse complement strand
GAGACATTAGATGCTTTTGCAACTGCATAAGCATATAAAGTTATAATATTGACCAGGAGTAAAATGTGCCACAACTGGATAGACTGGGCTTGAAAGAAAATCCATTTAATAATAACACTTCACAGCAGTTTTTCTATGCTGATCAGAGTCGTGCTCAGATCATGGAATCTACTGAACATTTGATAGAATTTTCTAACAACCTACAAGTTATTATCGGCGCACAGGGCGTTGGAAAAAGTCATTTTTTAGAGGCCTTAAAAACTAGAAAAGGTAATAATTGGCAAGTTGTTAAAATTAAAGATGTAGCCAAGTATGATACGCTTTCATTAATTCAGACTATTATGAATGACTTTGGTGCTCATCCTGATGGTGAAGTTGAATTATTAGAGGTACTTGAAAATCAACTTTCTGAAATAATTCAACTTGGCTCTAAACCTCTCCTGTTAATTGATAATGCCCAGAATTTGTCAACTGACTCAATTCGTTTTTTGCTGCAGCTTTCACAGCAGGAACTTAATGATGAGCCATATATTCATATCGTTTTATTTTCAACATCCATCATAACAGATGTTTTACAATCACCAGAATTTAAAGATTACCGTGATAGTGTCCATATAGCGATACTTGATAACTTTGATAAAGAGGGTGTTTCAGGTTATTTAAGACATAAACTCGCAGTTGCTGGATTCAACAGGGAATCTCCCTTTACCCCCCGTATTATTGATAGTATTTATAATGACTCCACGGGTAATCCTGAAAAAATTAACTTTTTTGCTGAAAAGTTTCTTGCTTCTAGTGGTAAGGGTGAAAACTATATCAGTCCCGCTCAATTTAATATTGAAAATAATGAGTACCTAAATTCAGATAGTGATAGTCAATTAGACATCCAAAATACAATTTCTGATGATGATAGTATTAAAGATAAAAGTATAGCGAGTAATGAGACTGCTAATGAAATTTCCAGTAAAGAGAATTTGAATATTTTTAGTGATAGTAATATAGATGAGAATAATACTGATCATATTGATGAGCAACTTAGTCGTTTAACTGAACAATTTGATGAAATTGAAAAAATGGCTGAACTATCAAACTCAGGACAAGCAAACTCAGGACAAGCAAACTCAGGACAAGCAAACTCAGGACAAGCAAATTCAGAACAAACGGCTTTTTTTAATCAGGAATTGATTGATGAGGATGACTTCTCAGACATAAAAGACAAGCATGACTCGAGTTTAGAAAACAACCATGAGCAGGATACAAAATACCAGGCTGCAAGCCGTGATAGAGGATTTAATTTTGCCAAAGTTATTATCCCTATAGCAACAATAGTGACGATTTTAACAGCTGTTTTTGCTATTAACTCAATTTTTAACTCTTCTGAAACTCAAGAATCTGTTGATACTATAGAGCATGTTGACTTACTGCCTCTAGAATTACCTCCTGAGGGAAGTTTTGAAATAGAAGTAGCAGAAGCAGTAGTTGAAATTGAAAAAGCAAAAACAGAAGCTGATAATACTGATACTAAAACTGACCCTGCTGCTTTGGAAACTTTACCAAAAGCTGAAGATTTTGAGATTGTTGAACTAGCTGAGACCGCAGCAAGTGTTGAAATCAATAATGACACTAATCAGGTTGCAGAAATAATTACACAGGTTCAAGAAATTGAAGTGCTTGAAGCAACAGAAGTCATCAAGATAATAAAACCTGAAATCAACACTATTGAACCCAGCCCGATTATTGGTTCAACAAAGCGTCAAAGCATTATCATTAAAGGTCAGAACTTTACAGAGGATATGCAGCTCGTTCTTTTCTTTGATAATAAAGATAAGGTATTTTCAAAGCAGGCAACACCAGGCCAATGGCAGTTTGTAAATAACAATAGTGTTAAATTACATTTGACAACTGGAACAAACGAGCAGCAATGGTCTATTCTGGCACAAACAGAAGATAGTGTTCAATCAAATAGAGTTAATTTTAAAATTGTAAAACCTTATAGTAAAATAAAAACAACTATTATTGACCGCTTATCTCCAAATCCTATGCCCGGCAGTGATAAAAGACAAGCTCTTACCATTTTAGGACAAGGCTTTTCTGCTGATAGTGTTTTTGAACTCACCTGGGATAACAATAAAAAACAGTTTTCTCGTCATCAAACACCTTCTCAGTTTCAATACCATAGTGCTAATAAAATACAATTATTTATTGCTACAGGAAAAGAGAAACGTAAATGGGGAATCTCTTTAATTGATACAAAGGGGACTCCTCAACAATCTAAATCATTTAATGTCACTTTAGATGCTATAGCAAAAAATCAAACTTCTAAAACCGTTACATCATCTTCTATTAATGGAGAAAAATGGTTATTACAACAAGTAGATAAACAATTTACCTTACAATTATTCAGCTCAAATGATAAAAATGCGATCACTTCATTGGTTAAAAAATATTCTTTATCAGGTAATATTGCTGTATTTAGCACTCAACGTGATAATCGTACCTGGTATAGTATGACCTATGGAAAATATAATTCAAAACAAGAAGCTAATACTGCAATTTCTGCTCTTGATCCAAAATTAAGTAATCCAAAACCCTGGATTAGAGATTTTTCCAGTATTAAAAAACAAATTCAGGAAAAAAATTCTCAGGCTGCTAATATTCCAAATAAGAATATCATAGCCAAAAATACGCATAGAGATGATGCATGGATATGGACCCAAAATCCTGCAGATTATACAATACAGTTAATCAGCTTAAGTACTAAACAAGCTGTTATAGATTTTGCTCGTAATAATAAAATCGATAACAATAGCACTCAGTTTACGATAAAATCCAGTGGTAAAATACTTCATGTTTTAGTTTATGGCGTTTACTCTAATAAAGAATCGGCAGTGAAAGTCAAAGATCAGTTAGCTGCAAAGATAAAATCGGTCAAACCCTGGGTTAGGAGTTTCTCAGACATACATGAACTCATGAGCAAGCAGTAAGGTCAACATTTTTATTTGCTTAAAGGTGTTAAAATAAGTTTTATTTTAACCATGACTGGATTTCATCCTTGCCTGACTTAAACCCCCGCCAACAACAAGCTGTAGAACACATAGACAGCCCCTTATTAGTCCTTGCCGGCGCCGGTAGTGGTAAAACCCGGGTGATTACCAATAAAATTGCCTATTTAATCCAGCAATGTGGTCGTAAGGCTCATACCATCGCATCAGTAACCTTCACCAATAAAGCTGCACGTGAAATGAAAGAGCGGGTGATGCAGATCATTCCTAAGGCTCAAACCCGTGGGCTGAGAGTTTCCACCTTTCACACTCTGGGCTTGAATATTATAAAGTCTGAATTAAAGCTATTAGGCCGTAAAAGTGGTTTTTCTATTTTTGATACTCATGATAGCCATACCCTGTTAAAAGACTTATTGCGTCAGTCTATTAAGGATGAAGAACTAATCAAAGAACAGGCTGAAATTCTTGCCCGGCAAATATCCAGTTGGAAAAATGATTGTCTAATCCCGCAGCAATTGCAGCAGCAAACATCCATAGATCCGGCATTTAGCTTCAATGTCAAAATTTATGAACAATATAATCATCACTTAAAAACGTATAATGCAGTAGACTTTGATGATTTGATTATGCTGCCGGTATTGCTTTTCATGAACTATCCTGAAGTCCTGGAAAAGTGGCGCAGACGTATACATTATCTCTTAGTAGATGAGTACCAGGATACCAATACTACACAGTACCAATTAGTAAAACTCCTGGTGGGAGATCGAAATTCACTGACTGTGGTCGGTGATGATGATCAATCCATCTATTGCTGGCGTGGTGCTAAGCCAGAGAATCTGTCTTTACTGGAAAAAGATTTTCCCAGCCTTAAAGTCATTAAACTGGAACAAAACTACCGTTCCACCAAGCTGATTTTAAATGCGGCCAATACCCTCATTGCCAATAACCCCCACGTATTTGAAAAAGCGCTGTGGAGTGATTTAGGCCATGGAGAGCCGATTCGAATATTGCGGGTATCAGATGAGCACAAAGAAGCAGAACGTGTGGTATCAGCTATAATGGCACATCATTTTCGATATAAAAAGTCTTATGCGGATTATGCCATTTTATATCGTGGCAATCATCAGTCCAGATTATTTGAAAAAAAGCTTCGAGAACAGGAAATACCTTATTTTCTCAGTGGCGGCACTTCATTTTTTTCCTATACAGAAATCCGTGACATGCTTTCCTATCTGCGCTTATTGGTGAATCCTGATGATGATAATGCTTTTTTGCGCATTATTAATACTCCCAGGAGACAAATTGGCAGTGCCACCATTGAAAAGCTCAGTCAATATTGCAATCAAACTGGTATAGGCTTATTAGCTGCCTGCAGTCATCTAGCAATAAGTGAGTACTTACCTGAAAAAGCCGTACAACGTCTTAATGAGTTTCATGCCTGGCTGGAGAGACTGCAGCGACTTGCAGAGGGTGGGCATCCGATCAAAGTAGTGGAGCAACTAATTGTTGATATCGATTATGATGCCTGGTTATTTGAAACCAGTGATAATGAAAAGCGCGCTGAAAAGCGTGTTGAAAATGTTAATGAGCTGGTTGAGTGGCTGCAGAGATTACATGACAATGAGCCGGAAAGTACTCTCAATGATTTAGTGACAAAAATGATCCTGATGGACATCATGGAACGTAATGAAGAAGATATGGAGGGCAATCATGTCTCATTGATGACCATGCATGCCTCTAAAGGCCTGGAATTCCCCTATGTTTATATCGTCGGTATGGAAGAAGAACTACTACCACATCGCACCAGCATAGAAGAAGAAAATATCGAAGAAGAACGTCGTCTCTGCTATGTCGGCATTACCCGCGCGCAAAAAGAACTCACCTTCAGCCTCACCAGCAAGCGCAGACGCTATGGTGAAATAATTGATACAGAGCCCAGTCGTTTTTTAAACGAATTGCCGCAGGAA
Source organism: Pseudomonadota bacterium (assembly GCA_015222495.1). Taxonomy (GTDB): domain Bacteria; phylum Pseudomonadota; class Gammaproteobacteria; order GRL18; family GRL18; genus GRL18. The sequence continues at coordinate 77 of JADFVK010000186.1, read as the reverse complement.
GATCTGGAATGGCTTGATGGTAAGCAAAAGCTGGAAGGGGAGGAACGCAAACAATTGGGAAGATCTAGTATTGCAGG